>CANQIG010000034.1 GCA_947623765.1 uncultured Clostridia bacterium
CAGACACACGACCCGTCAGGTCGAGCTGTTTAAGCTCCAAAACGGCGGCTATATCGCCGATACGCCGGGCTTTTCCGCGATGGATATGGAGCGGTATGTCCCGCTGACCGCGGCGGAGCTTCCCGGCGGGTTCCGCGAATTTGAGCCCTATCTCGACGCGTGCCAGTTCACGTCCTGCACCCATACGGTCGAGCGGGGCTGCGCTGTACTGGACGCCGTGAAGGCGGGGAAGATCTCCCGCTCGCGGCTGGAGAGCTATATCGCGATGTACAATGAGGTCAAGGAGGTCAGGGAATGGCAGATTACGAAAACAAAAAATGCATGATCATCGGGGCTGTTCCCATTCCGTCGCGGGCAGTCTTCGAGGAATTTGACCCGAACGAATACTATGTCATCTGCGCCGACGGCGGCATTGACAACGCGGCGCGGTTCTCCGTCAAACCGGATCTGGCGATCGGGGATTTCGATTCCGCGAAAAGCGCGCCGCCCGAGGAGGTCCGCACGCTGCGCCTGCCGGTGGAAAAGGATGAGACCGACACGATGAGCGCCGTTCTCGTGGGCCTAAGGCTGGGCATGGAATCGTTTGTGCTGCTGGGGTGCCTCGGCGGCGAGCGGTTCGACCATTCCATCGCGAATCTCAATGTGCTGCTATATCTCGCAAACCGCGGGAAGAAGGCGGTGCTTGCGGACGAAGACACGAAAGTCTTCGTCGTGCGGGACGGGCGGATCGCGTTTACCGAGCTCAAGGGGAGCACGGTCTCCGTCTTCCCGTTTGACGGGAGCAGCTGCAACCTGACGTATTCCGGTTTGCAGTACCCGCTGGTCCAGCGCAATCTGACGGCTGGCGCGACGCTGATGGGTGTGAGCAATACGATCGTCACGGACCGCGCGGAGATCCGCGTCAACATCGGGTGCGCCGTCATCGTCCTCTATACGCCGCCCAAAAAGGGCAGGTAACAAAACCCGGTATCTCCGTATATACTGGAAAGACCCGAAGCGTGGGATCTCAGAGAAACGGAGGTGCCGGTTTTGCAATTCCGGAAATGTCCGCCCGGCGGGTATACCCCGAGATGCGTGCATGGGCTCTGCGCCGTGGCCTTCGGACTGGGAATGACGCTTTCCTGTATCTGTCCGTCGGGATTCGTCCTGTTTCTCGCCGCCGTCATTCTGGTGTCGCTGGGGGTCGCCGTGATCCGGCACTGAGCGCTGCATAAGGAGGCTTTTCTGGCATGAAAGTGATCGTGATGGAAGGAAAAGGGTTCTGGGGATTCCTGCTCCGGCATATGTTCGGAGTGAAGAAGGTTCCGCTCGAACCGTAAAGAAAACAGCCGCAAGAGGAGGGGGCAGACGGCCCCCTCCTTTTTGCGCATATTGTCCGCAGCGCGGTCATAGAATGAAGCAGAATCAATCGGCTGTGAAAGGATGATAACGGAACTATGCGGCTGGAAACAGGCAATCTGCCGTATGACGGCTTTGAGCAGATCATGGAGACCACCCATGAACATCCGCTCGATCTGGAATACAGTCTGCCGGATTACTGCGCAGACATCCAAAAGATCCTGAAGTGCATCGTGACGCCGGAGGTCTCTTCGGTCGCCGTGCTGGGGGACAGCCTGACCGTGGACGGCGCGGCGGACATCCGCGTGCTGTACCTCGACGCGAAGGGCACGACGGTGCGCGGGTTCGACACGAAAAAGGAGTTCACATGGACCGTCCGCGTCACGGGCGGGGCGGAGGGGGCCGCCGCGACGGTGCGGCCCTATGTGCAGCACATGAACTGCCGTGCGGTCAACGCGCGGCGGGCGGACCTGCATATCACGCTGGGGTTTGCGGTCTCCGTCTGCGCCGTCCGGCGAACGGAGCTGACGGGGAGCATCGACCACGAGGCGGTGGAAACGCGCGCCAAAAACGTCGACGTGACCTGCGCGGTCGGGATGTTCAGCCACACGTTTATCCTCGAGGAGAACACGGAGCTGCAGCCCGGGCGGCCGCCCATCGAATCGGTGCTGCGGCGCGCCGTGCGCTGGCAGATCGAAAGCGTACAGGTCTCCGAAGGACAGGCGACGGTCTCCGGCAAGGCGTGCATCGATCTGCTCTACCGCCCGTTTTCCGACGAGATCCCGCCGGAGAAATTTTTCGTGGAGCTGCCGTTCTGCGAGGTCGTGGACTGCGCGGGCGTAGACGGGAGCGCGGAGCCGGACGTCTCAGTCGTGAGCGGAGAGTGCATCGTCCAGCCGAGAGAAGACAGTGTGGGGGAATATACGCTCCTCAATCTCTACATAAAGCCGTGCCTGCGGCTGCGGTTCACGCGGTCCGGTTCGGTCCGGACGGTGTTCGATGCCTATGCGACGGAGGGGGTGCTCACGGCGAAATACAAGCCGGTCTCCTTAGAGCATGAGCTGGCGCAGCCCGCGCGCCGCATCCCCGTCAAGGCGAACTTCTCGCTCCCGGAAAACGATCTGGAGCGCGTCGTGGATCTCTGGGCGGAGTCGCTTTCGGTCTCCGCGTTCACGGAGAAGGAGAACGCCGCGGTGCGCGGGAAGTTCACCGCCTGCCTCCTCTACCAGAACCGCGACGGCAGGTACGCGTACACGGAGCGCATGATGGATTTCACGGACGCGCATCCCGCGGAGGAAAACTGCAAGTATGCCGTGACCGGGGAGGTCGCAGGGCTCCGCTTTACGATCCTCGATGCGGGGACGGTGGAATGCGCCGCCGAGGTGACGGTCGCTGAGCGCGTGCGCACGGTCAGCGCGGAACGGACGCTGGAGTCCGCCGAGCTGGACACGGAGGCGCTGTGTCCCGGATGCGCGGCGGCGGTCTACTATGCGCTCAAAGGGGAGAACGTCTGGGACATCGCAAAGCGGTATAGCGCGCGCGTCTCCGCCGTGAAGGCGCACAATGACTGCACGGAGGACGTCCTCCCGGAGGACCGGCCGATGATCATTTGCCGGAAATAGCGGCGCATCTTCAACAATCTATGGAAAGGGCTGCGATATGGAGCAATTGAGCGTTTATGAGGATATGCGCAACCGCACGAACGGCGAGATCTACATCGGCGTCGTCGGGCCGGTGCGCACGGGAAAGTCGACCTTTATCAAAAAGTTCATGGACACCGTGGTGATCCCAAATATCGAGGACCCCGCGGCGAAGGACCGCGCGGTCGACGAGCTGCCGCAGTCCGCCTCCGGGCGGACCATCATGACGACGGAACCGAAATTCATCCCGGAGCAGGCGGTCACGGTCAAGATGAACGAGACGGCGGAATTCTCCGTCCGCATGATCGACTGTGTGGGGTACATCGTCCCGAGCGCGCTCGGGTACATCGAAGAGGACCAGCCGCGCATGGTGCGCACGCCGTGGTACGAGGAGCCGATCCCGTTCAACATGGCGGCGGAGGTCGGAACGCGGAAGGTCATCACGGAGCATTCCACCATCGGGCTCGTCATCACGACGGACGGGAGCATCAGCGACATTCCGAGGGAGGAATACGAGGAGGCGGAGGAACGCGTCATCTCCGAGCTGAAACAGACGAACCGCCCGTATATCGTCCTGCTGAACGCCGTGGAGCCGGAATCGGAGGACGTCCGGAAACTCGCGGCGGAGATGGAGGAGCGCTACGGCGTGCCGGTCCTGCCGGTGAGCTGCGCGCAGATCGACGAAGCGGAGATCCGGGAGATCCTTGCGAGGCTCCTCTGGCAGTTCCCGATCCGCGAGATCCGGCTCGACATTCCCAGATGGATCGTCGACCTCGACGACAGCCACTGGCTGAAAAAGGAGATCCTCGACTGTCTGCGCGAATCCTCGGATATCCGCAAGGTGTTCGAGGTGGAAAACGTGGTGCGCAGTCTCGCCGCGTGCCCGGATCTTCGCAGCGCGCGGACGGTCAAGATGGACCTCGGGAGCGGGTCGTGCACGGTGGAGCTCCTGCCGCAGGGCGCGCTGTTCTTCCGCATCCTCGCGGAGAAGACCGGCATCGAGGTGCAGGACGAGACGGCTTTGCTCCGCCACCTGATCGAAATGAACGAGATCAAGAAGAAGTTCGGAAAGCTGCAGGAGGCGTACGACGACGTGATGGCGACCGGCTACGGGATCGTGATGCCGGAGCCCGGGGAGCTGACGCTCGAGGAGCCGGAGATCATCAAGCAGAACGGAAAATACGGCATTCGGCTGAAAGCGGCGGCGCCATCCATCCACATGATGCGAACGACGATCAAGACCGAGGTCACGCCGATCGTCGGCTCGGAGCAGCAGTCCGAAGATCTCGTGATGTACCTTCTGAAGGAGTTTGAGGAAAGCCCGGGGCAGATCTGGGAATCGAACATCTTCGGGAAATCGCTGCACGAGCTCGTCAACGAGGGAATGCACAACAAGCTGTTTCGGATGCCGGAGGACGCGCGCGACAAGGTCCGGGAGACGATCGAGCGCATCATCAACGACGGCTGCAACGGACTGCTGTGCATCATCCTCTGAGGCGTGCCTATGATCGTCTACGAAAAGGAGCAGATGCAGCCGGAAAGCGGCGTTCCCCCGTGCGAGAGCGGAGAGCGGTCGGCTGTCCCCGCCGCCGTGCGGCGGCCGAGGCGGCGCGCGCTCGGGATCGTCCCGCTGCAGGCCGCGCTCTGCGGCCTTCTGCTCGCGGCGCTGCTGCTCCTGCGCGCATTTGTGCCGGAGACGTTCCGCACGGTCCGGGAATACGTGGCGCGGGAAATGGCGCGCTCGGTGCTGATCTCGGAAGATGACCTGTAAACGCGTCCGTCCGCGGATCTCCGTCAGCTTCGGGTTTTGCGCGGTGCTGGCGGCGCTCCTCTCCGTGGACGGCGGGGCACGGTTCCTTCCCGCGCTGCTCGGATGCGCGGTCCACGAGAGCGGCCATCTACTCGCCGCGCGTCTGCTCGGCATGGAGATCCGGGAGATCCGGTTCTCCGCGCTCGGCATCCGGATGGAGGGGAACACCGCCGTGCTCGGGCATTGGCGCAGGGCGTGGATCTCCCTTGCGGGACCGGCGGCCAATTTGCTCGCGGTGTATCCCGCGTATCTCCTCGGGCCGGATTTTGCAGCCGTACAGCTGCTTCTGTTCCTCTTTCACATCCTGCCCGCCGTCCCGCTCGACGGCGGCGCGGCGCTCTATTCGATGCTCTGCGCGCGGACATCGCCGGACCGCGCCGAGCGGTGGATCACCGCCTCCTCGGCCCTGCTGGCTTTTTTACTCGGCGCGTTCGGCTTTTCCGTGCTGCTCCGTTCGCAGGGCAACTTTACGCTGCTTTTGCTCGCGGTCTACATTCTTTTTTACGTGTTTTTCCGGCGGAGGGACGGTTTTGCTTGAAACTTCCCTCCGTTTCGGTTATAATGGGAGAAGAATCCGCGCAGAAAGGCGGTCCGTATGATCAACAGCAAGCTGGAACGTATTTTGCAGAAAGTGCAAAAGCCCGGCAGGTATGTCGGAGGGGAACTGAATTCGGTCGTCAAGGAAAAGTCCGAGGTGGAGGTCCGCTTCGCGTTTTGCTTTCCGGACACGTACGAGATCGGGATGTCGCATCTCGGGATAAAGATCCTGTATTCGCTTTTCAACGAAAAGCCGTATATCTGGTGCGAACGGGTCTTTGCGCCGTGGATCGACATGGAAGCGGAGATGCAGAAAAACGGTCTTCCGCTTTACGCGCTGGAAAGCGGGGACCCGGTCCGTGATTTTGATTTCATCGGGTTCACGCTCCAATATGAGCTGAGTTACACCAATATTTTACAGATGTTGAAGCTCGCGGGCGTCCCGGTCCTCGCGAAGGACCGAAAGGAGCTTTTCAACATTGTCGTGGGCGGCGGCCCCTGTGCCTGCAACCCGGAGCCCATCGCCGACTTCTTCGACCTGTTTTTCCTCGGGGACGGGGAGGAGGTCGATCTGGAAGTGATCGAGCTCTACCGCAAGTGCAGGAAGGCCGGGGCGTCGAAGGAGGAATTCCTGCGCGAGGCCGCGAAGATCGAGGGGGTCTACGTGCCCTCCCTGTACGACGTCGTTTATAACGCGGACGGCACCGTGCAGCGGTATATCCCGAAGGACGGCGCGCCGGAGAAGATCCGCAAGCGGAACTGCATGGACCTGGACGCGATGTATTTCCCGGAGAGCTTCGTCGTTCCGAACATCGACGTCGTGTTCGACCGTGCGACGGTGGAGGTCCTGCGCGGCTGTATCCGCGGCTGCCGGTTCTGCCAGGCGGGATTTCTCTATCGGCCGTTTCGGGAAAAGAGCGTGGAGACGCTCAGCCGGCAGGCGCGGAGCCTCTGCGAGACGACGGGCTACGACGAGGTCTCTCTGTCCTCGCTCAGCACAACGGATCACACAAAGCTGTTTGAGCTTTTGGACGAGCTCCACACCTGGACGGAAGACAGCAAGGTCAGCGTCACGCTGCCCTCGCTGCGCGTGGACAAGTTTTCGGTCGAACTGACGGAGAAGATCAAGTCCATCCGAAAGGGCGGGCTGACCTTCGCGCCGGAGGCGGGGACGCAGCGGATGCGGGACGTAATCAACAAGAACGTCACCGAGGAAGAGCTTAAAAAAACGGTCTCCATCGCGTTCAACAACGGATGGGAGCATATCAAACTGTATTTTATGATCGGGCTGCCGACCGAGACCGACGAGGACGTCACCGGGATCACCGAGCTCGGGCACAAAGTCGTGGACTGGTATTACGAGGCGGAGAACCGCCGGAAGGGAAGACCGGTCTCTGTGACGGCGAGCGCGGCGGCGTTCGTGCCGAAGCCCTTCACGCCGTTCCAATGGTTTGGGCAGGACACGATCGAGACGCTCGAACATAAGCAGAAGCTTCTGAAAAGCACGGTCCGGAACCGGAAGCTCACGGTGAATTACCACGGCGCCGAGACGAGCTTTCTGGAGGCGGTCTTTGCCCGGGGCGACCGTCGGCTCTCTGCGGTTCTCCTCGAAGCGCACAGGCGCGGGCTGCATTTTGACGGCTGGGGGGACTGTTTTGATTTCGACGCGTGGATGCGGATCTTTGCGGATCTCGGCGTCGATCCCGCGTTTTACGCGAACCGCACGCGGTCCTTCGACGAGGTTTTCCCGTGGGATCACCTCGATTACGGCATCCGAAAGGAATTCCTGATCGAGGAATGCAAAAGGGCGTACCGCGCCGAGACGACGCCGAACTGCGCGGAGAAGTGTTCCGGCTGCGGCGCTGCGTGCTTTGGAGGAGGGATCTGCATTGCGAAAAGAAATTAGGATCTGGTTTTCCAAGAAGGGCGCGTCGCGGTTCATCTCCCATCTCAATCTGAACCGGTGTATGTCCCGCGCAATCCATCGGGCAAAGCTGCCCGTCTGGTACACGGAAGGGTATAATCCGCACGTCTTTCTCTCCTTCGCGGCGCCGCTGTCCCTCGGCTTTGAGGGTGAGCGGGAGAGCATGGACATCCGGCTGATCGAGGAGATGCCCTACGACCTGCTGCTCGAGCGTCTGAACGCCGGGCTCCCGCCGGATATCCGCGCGTATGAGGTGACGGAGCCGGTCATGAAGCCGGGAGAGATTGCTTTTGCGGAATATCACATCGTGTTCAGCGGCGGCGATCCGGAGGGGACCTCCGAAGCGCTGTGGCGCATCCTGCACAACGACGCGCTGATCGTGGAGAAGAAGACGAAGAAGGGCGCACAGCAGGTGGACATCCTGCCGTATTTCAAGAACGCGGGGATCCTCGTGCTGGGCGGCGGCGTCATGATGGACGTGACGCTTCCCGCCGGGAGCGAGGGCAGTGTGAACCCGTCGCTCTTTCTGGAGGCCGTGGAACCGCACCTTGGGGCCTCAGTCCTCGCCAAGGTGCAGAGGCTCCGCCTGCTGGACCGGGAAAAAAGGGAATTTCGGTAAAAAACTCTTGCATTTTCCCTTCGGGTGTGCTATAATACGAAAGCATTTGGATACCGTTGGCCCTCACAAGCTGCCAATGGGGTTCACTGCACGGCGAAAAGCCGCGTCTTTGAAGCGGGCAGTCCTCTGCACATCGGATGCATGAATGCCTGAATTTTGATCCACAGGAGGATATTGCAAATGGACGCACTGAAACTGATCGCTGCCGATTCCGTCAAGGCGGAGGTCCCGCAGTTTGGGATCGGCGACACCGTACGCATCAGCGTGAACATCCGAGAGGGTGAGCGCGAGAGGATCCAGCAGTTTGAAGGCACCGTCATCGCGCGGAAGGGTTCCGGCGTTGCGGAGACCTTCACCGTCCGCCGTGTTTCTTACGGCGTCGGCCTGGAGAGAGTTTTCCCGCTGCATTCCCCGAATGTCAAGGAGATCCAGGTGATCCGCAAGGGCCATGTGCGCCGTGCGAAGCTGTACTATCTGCGTGACCGTGTCGGCAAGGCCGCGAGAGTGAAGGAAAAGCTCTGAGAACCGAATAACGGAAAGGGAAAAGGGGCAAAACGGGTTTTTGTCCCTTTTTTGCATTGTACAGGAGTTCCGAAAAAAGGAGTGGATCAGCATGGATTCCGGTATCGTGACCGCAAAACGCTGGGTGAAGACGCTTTATGAGTGGCTGGAGGAGATCGTAGTCTCCCTGTGCGTCGTGATCCTGATTTTTACCTTTTTCTTCCGCATCGTGACCGTGTCCCAGCATTCTATGGAGCCGAATTATGTGGAAGGGGAAAAGGTGATCGTGACGAACCTCGGGACCTCTGTGGAGCAGGGAAAGGTCGTCGTCATCACGAATGTCCTCGATGAGCCCATCATCAAGCGCGTGATCGCGACCGAAGGACAGGTGATCGACATCGATTACGACGAGGGCGTCGTCTATGTGGACGGAGAAGCGCTCGATGAACGGCAGTTCGGCATCCAGAACGGGATCACGACGAGCCCGCACGCCTCGTATGAGCCGCTGGTCCTGCCGCAGACCGTTCCGCCGGGGTGCGTGTTCGTCCTCGGCGATAACCGCGGCGTCTCCAAGGACAGCCGCTACGCGGAGGTGGGCATGATCGACACCCGCCACATTCTCGGCGTCGCCGTCTTTACGATCTACCCGTTCGACCGCTTTGGATTCATCGACTGACCGCCGGGACTGGAAAGGAGCCGCCAAATGAGCGACACGCAAAATGTACAGTGGTTCCCCGGGCACATGGCGAAAACCCGGCGCGCGATCTCCGCGAGCCTGAAGCTCGTGGATGTCGCCGCGGAGCTCATCGACGCGCGCGTGCCTGTGAGCAGCCGGAACCCGGAGCTCCGGCGGATCCTCGGGACAAAGCCGAGGATCGTGCTCCTGAATAAAGCGGATATGGCGGACCCCGCGTGTACCGCCCGGTGGGTGGAGGAACTTGCCCGGCACGGAACGGCTGCGCTGCCCATCGACTGCAAAAGCGGAAAAGGGATCGCACGTCTGCTCCCCGCGCTACGCGAAGTCCTGAAAGAGCAGATCGCTTCGTGGGAGCGGAAGGGCATGGCGGGCAGGCCGATCCGCATTCTCGTCGTGGGCGTGCCGAATGTCGGGAAATCGTCCCTCATCAACAGGCTCCTCAAGGGCGGCGCGGGAAAGGCCGCCGTGCAGGACAGGCCGGGCGTGACGCGCAGGAACCAATGGTATACCATCGGAAAAGGTTTTGAGCTTCTGGATACGCCGGGCGTCCTGTGGCCGAAGTTTGAAGACCCGGTCGTCGGGGAACATCTGGCGTTCACCGGCGCGATCCGCGACGAGATCCTCGACGCGGAGGGACTCTCCGCGCGGCTGCTGGAGCTGGTCGTGTCCCTGTATCCCAAGGCCGTCCCGGAACGGTACGGCGTGGAGCTGCCCGAAGGGGCCGCGCTTCCCGGATATGAGATCCTCGAACGGATCGGGAAAAAGCGCGGGATGCTGGTTTCCGGCGGCAATGTGGATACCGAGCGCGCCGCCGTACACGTTCTCGACGAGTATCGGGCGGGAAAGCTTGGGAGGATCACGCTGGAATGGCCGGGAACGGCGCTTCCGCCGCAGGAGGAAAAGAAGGATGCCGGATTACAGCTTTGAGCGTAACGCAGTGCGGCGCGGTTTCCTTTCCGTCTGCGGGATTGACGAGGCCGGGCGCGGCCCGCTTGCGGGGCCAGTCTGCGCGGCGGCGGTGATCCTGCCGGACGGTTTGGAGATCCCCGGGCTGGACGATTCCAAGAAGCTCACGGAGAAGAAACGGGAAGCGCTATTCCCTGTGATTGAGGAGAAAGCGGTCGCCTTTGGCATTGCATTTGCGAGCGAGCAGGAGATTGACGAGATCAACATCCTGCAGGCGACGTTTCTCGCGATGCGGCGCGCGTTCGACGCGCTTTCGGCGCCGTGCGTGTATGCGCTCGTCGACGGGAACCGGATGCCCCCGCTGCCCGTCCCCGGGGAGACGGTCGTGAAGGGAGACGGGCGCTCCATGAGCATTGCCGCGGCTTCGATCCTCGCGAAAGTGAGCCGGGACCGGCTGATGCTGGAATATGCGAAGCAGTATCCGCAATACGAATTTGAACAGCATAAAGGCTACGGAACGAAGCTCCATGTCGAGCGGCTCCGGGAATTCGGCCCGTCGCCGATCCACCGAAGGACGTTCCTCGGGAAGATCCTTTGAGGGGGGGCGCGGCCGTGCCGAACACCGTGACGGGCGCCCTCGGAGAACAGAGGACGGCCAAATATCTGGAAGAAAGAGGATACGAGATCGTTGCGCGGAATTTCCGCTGCCGCTTCGGCGAGATCGACATCATCGCCAAAAACGACCGGTATCTTGCGTTTGTCGAGGTCAAGACGAGGGACGTCGACGGCCTAGGCCATCCGTTCGCGTTCATCACGCCGGCGAAGCAGCGCAAGGTGGTCCGCGCGGCGCAGTATTATTTACAGCGATTTCCGACGGCGCTCCAGCCGCGCTTTGACGCCGCGGCGGTCTACACCGAGGCGGGCAGAGCGGAACGGATCGAGTATTTGGAGAATGCGTTTTACTGAGAGGGGATAAACGATGCGATATTTTGACCTGCACTGCGACACGCTGACCGGCGCGCTGCACACCGGAAGATCGGTCGTGCAGAACGAAGGGATGCACATGAGCGTGGAAAAAGGGAAGTACCTCGCGCCGTATGTGCAGTGCATGGCGGTCTTCGTGCCGGACAGATTCCGGGGCGAGGAGGCGCTCGCCTTTTTTGACCGCCACGCCGATTTCTTTGAATCGGAGGCGAAAAGCGGCGCGTTTGCCGTTGTGCGCGGCGGGGAGGACCTCGCGGCGCTGGAAAACGGCCCGGGCGTCGGGCTGATGCTGACCGTAGAGGGCGGCGCGGCGCTTGCCGGAAAGCTCGAAAATGTCGCGCACCTGCGGGAACGCGGCGTGCGGATGATGACGCTGACGTGGAATGGCAGCAACGAGATCGGCAGCGGCATCGGTTCCGAGGATACCTATGGTCTGACGCCGTTCGGGCGCGAGGTCATCCCGGAGATGGAACGGGCGGGGATCGCCGTGGACATCTCCCACGCGAGCGAAAGGCTTTTCTGGGACGTCGCAGAGATCGCGAAAAGGCCGCTTGTTGCCTCCCATTCCAATGCAAAAACCGTCTGCGGACACCGCAGAAACCTGACGGACGCGCAGTTCGAGGCGATCCGAAAGTCCGGCGGGCTTGTCGGGCTGAACTACTACAACGCGTTTCTCCGGGACGAACCGGAACAGGCGAGCATCGAAGACGTTTACGCGCACGCAGAGCATTTTCTGGCGCTCGGCGGGGAAAAGACGCTTGCCATGGGGAGCGATTTTGACGGCTCCGAGATGCCGCGCGGCATTACCGGCGTGGAGTCCGTGGAGGACATCGCGAACGTTTTTCTGCGGCACAATCTGCCGGAAAGCCTTGTAGATGCGATCTTTTATCAAAACGCAGCGGATTTCTTCTGCCGGTATGACGGCGCGCTCTGACGCGCCGGGAAGGGATATTTATGTTGTATAAAAGCACGAGAGACAGCGCGCTGCGGCTGACCGCCGCCGAGGCGATCGCTTCCGGGATCTCCCGGGAGGGCGGCCTGCTCGTTCCGGAATCGCTGCCGAAGGTGGACGTCGCGGATTTTCTCGGAAAGCCCTATACGGAGCGCGCAAAGACCGTCCTGCGGCGCTTTCTGACGGACTTTTCCGAGGAAGAGATCGACGGATGCGTCCGCGCAGCGTATACGGGCGGCAGATTTGAGGGCGATGCGCCAGCGCCTGTTCGCGTTTTGGGAGGACATACCGCGCTTTTGGAGCTTTGGCACGGCCCGACCTGCGCGTTCAAGGATATGGCGCTACAGCTTCTGCCGCACCTGATGACGGCTTCTCTGCGCAAGGCCGCGCAGGGGGAGACGGCGGTGATCCTGACCGCGACCTCCGGGGATACGGGCAAGGCGGCGCTCGAGGGATTTCGGGATGTTCCGGACACGAAGATCGTCGTCTTTTATCCCGAAAACGGCGTCAGCGCGATGCAGAAGCGCCAGATGACGACGCAGGAGGGCGAGAACGTCTGCGTCTGCGCCATCGAGGGGAATTTCGACGACGCGCAGACGGGCGTGAAGCGCATTTTCGGGGACGATGCGGTGCGCGCGGCGCTCTCCGAAAACGGGATGCGGTTTTCCAGCGCCAACTCGATCAACTGGGGACGGCTGCTGCCGCAGATCGTCTACTATTTCTCGGCGTATGCCGACCTTGTGGACGCAGGGAAGATCCGGCTCGGGGAGCCTGTGAATTTCGCGGTACCCACGGGCAATTTCGGCAATATTCTCGCGGGCTGGTATGCGAAGCAGATGGGACTCCCCGTCGGGAAGTTGCTCTGTGCATCCAACAAAAACAAGGTTCTGACCGATTTTATCCGCACGGGTGTCTACGATCGGCGGCGGGAGTTTTTCACGACCTCGTCTCCGTCGATGGACATCCTCGTTTCGAGCAATCTCGAACGGCTCCTGTACCACCTTTGCGGGGAGGACAGCGAGAAGATTTCCGCCTGGATGAAGGATCTGAATGAGAGCGGGATGTACCGTGTGGACGGCGATACGCTGGCCGCGGTGCAGGAGATGTTCTGGGCGGACTTTTGCGATGAAGCGGAGACGGCG
>CANQIG010000035.1 GCA_947623765.1 uncultured Clostridia bacterium
GGAGACGCCGCTTCCCGGCGAAAAGCACCCGCTCTTCCCCGAGGAAGCCGCGCCGAACCGCCTCGCCGTCTTCCCGCTCGCCGAAACGGAGGGCGAGGGCGTCCTCACGCTCGAAGTGACGGAGGGCTCCGCGGACTTCAGCCGCGTCCTCATCCGCGCGCTCTGACGCGGTCCTCCGCGCCGCAGCGCAGAAAAACATCAAAACGCTCCCGGGACCTTCACCGTCCCCGGGAGCGTTTCCGTATCTCTTTACTTTTTCCCGAGCAGCGATTCCAGCGTCTCGCGAACCTTGTGCGCCGCGTCGGACTGGATCTCGATCACGCGCGCGCCGCGCGCCTCCGCGACGTCGCGCAGCTCGCAGGCGATAACGGTGCTGTACGAGCAGCCGATCACGAGGAACACGTCCCCCGGCGAGAGCCGGAACACCCGGTCGTACGCCTTCGCGTAGTTCGGCGCGGGATCGCCGTAGAGCACCGGCTTATTGTAGAGCATCCATGCGCGGTCCATCTCGTCGTCCTCCGGCAGGCCGCCGTGCAGCTCGAGCGCGTCCGTGCCCGCCTTTTTGTGGAGCCCGTCGATGTTCATCGTGATGACCTCCACGCCGTACTCCGCGAGCGCGTAATGGGCGTCGTTCGGCTCCGCGCCGACCATGCTCTCCTTTAAGGCGCGGACCGTCTCGTTGTACGCCTCGTGGTGGGTCTCCGCAAACGACCGGTACAGCCGGTCGCGCACGTCGGGACGCTCCATAAACGTGGAGATCCCGCTCTGCTTGCTGATCCCCGCGCCGGTAAACGCAAGTATTTTCATGTCCTTCCTCCTCCTTGGACCCCGGTTTTATTCCGTCCGCAGCGCCGTGACCGGGTCTTTCTTCGCCGCGGATTTCGCGGGCAGCAGCCCGCCGATCACCGTGATGACGACGCTCAGCGCGACCAGGATCCCCGCCGCGACCGGCGGCAGGAACGCGCGCACGTCCGCCATGCCGGTCAGATGCGCGATGATGGCGTTGATCGGGAATGTCAACCCGATGGAAACGCCGACGCCGAGCAGCCCGGCGACAAAGCCGATGATGACCGTCTCCGCGTTGAACACCTGCGAGATATTCCGCTTCGAAGCGCCGAGCGCCCGCAGGATGCCGATCTCCTTCGTCCGCTCGAGCACCGAGATGTGCGTGATGATGCCGATCATGATGCACGAAACGACGAGCGACACCGCCACGAATGCGATCAGCACATAGGAGATCACGTCGACGATCTGCGTCAGCGAGGAGGTGAGCAGCGCCACATAGTCGGTGTAGGTGATGCGGCTGTCCTCGTCCACGGTCTCGTTGTACCGTGTGATGCAGTCGGAGATGCTCTCCTTGTCCTCAAACGTGTCGGCATAGATGCTGATGCCGTCCGGCGCGTCGTAGCTGACTTTGCCGAACTTCTGCAGATTGTCGTCAAGCGTCGCGCCTGCGATGTACTGATCGTAGAACGAGAGCAGGATCTCCTCGTCCGGCTCGCCGTCGAGCCACGCGTCGAGCGCCTCCGCCATTTCCGGCTCGGTGGTCGGCATCTTCGGGGCCTCCCCCTGCTGCAGCGCCGCGAGCTGTTCCGGCGTGAGCGCCGAGGGGTCCACGTCTTCCGGCAGATCCCCGGTCATGCCCTCCACGCCTTCCATGCCCTCCGGGAAGCCGCCCTCGGGCATACCTTCCGGCGCGGGCGACGCGGTCGGTTCCGCGGTGGGCTCCACCGTCTCCTCTTCTTCAGCGGCTTCCGTCTGCGCGTAATAGAGGATCATCGAATAGAGCTGCGCTTTTTCCGTCGTCCCCAGCCCGCGGACGTATTCCGCCGCCTCCTGGACCTTCATTTCGTCGTCGATCGCCTCAAAGGCCATGCCGTTGAGGACGTTCGTCTCCGGGTCCGCCTCCTGCGCCCGGACGATCGCGCTCGCGTCGGTGTGCTCGATCACCCAGTCCGTCAGCTTGGAGGTATACGCCACGGCAGAACGCAGCGTGGCGTTCGCCGCGCCGGAGATCGGCCGGATCACGCCGACGATCTTCAGCTGCAGGCCGTCTTCGGCGAGCGCTTCGAGGTTCGCGTCGGTCTCCTCCATCTCGGAGAACGTCCCGTCGTTATTTTCCGTGAACAGGTCGCAGGAGGGCACGAGCGAGAACGTGCGGTCCAGCGCGTCCGCATAGCTCCAGGAGATCGGGTCGGCCTCGCCGTCCTCCTCCACCTGCGCCTTGATGTCGAGGTATTCCTCGCCCGTGATGAACCCGAGCTGGTAGAGCACATCGGTGTCGATGCCGTTGCGCCGGTCCACAACGAGGACGACCTCGTCGTACGATTCCGGCCACTTGCCGTAGAGCAGGTCGTAGCTGTCCGTGATCACCGGGCTGACGACCGTGTCCTTGCCCACCATCATCTCCTCGAAGTTCCGCGCGCCGCCGCTGCCGAGCATCAGCTCCATGCTGCGGTTGCGCTGCTCCATCATCTGGTCGAACGCGCTCTTTTCCCCGGCGTCCTCCTCGAGATCCGCCGGGTCGCTGTTCGTGTTCAGCACCTTGCCGTCGCCGTCCTTCGCCAGCACCTCGAACTGCGTCTCATACGTATAGACGACGCCGTTTTCCCCGAGATACTGCCGGATCTCGCTCTCCGGGTCGTCGAGATACCGCTTGATGGCCGTCAGGTCGTTCTCTGTGATGCTGCTTTCCAGCACCTCCACGGCCTCGAGCTCCGTGTGATCCGCGTGGACGCCGCTCTCCGGCTCCTCACCGCTCTCCTCGATGAGCCCGCCGCGCATCCCGCCCATCTGGAGCATGAACCCGGAAAGATCGAGCGTCTCCGCCTCGATCTGCACCGGATAGGAGGTCATGGTCTCGCGCTGCACATCCTCGATATATTTGTCCACGCCGGTGGAGAGCGACAGGATCAGCGCGATGCCGATGATGCCGATGGAACCGGCGAAGGCCGTCAGCAGCGTGCGGCCCTTTTTCGTCTTCAAATTGTTGAAGGAGAGCGACAGCGAGGTCAGAAACGACATCTTCGCCCTTCCCATCGATTGGTGCTCCGCTTCGCCGTCCTCCGGCGCAAAGGGATCGGTGTCCCCGGTGATCTTGCCGTCGCGCAGCTTCACGATCCTTGTGGCGTATGTTTCGGCGAGCTCCGGGTTGTGCGTGACCATGACGACAAGCCGGTCCCGCGCGACCTCCTTGAGCAGCTCCATGATCTGGATGCTCGTCTCGGAATCCAGCGCGCCGGTCGGCTCGTCCGCGAGGAGCACCTCGGGATTGTTGACGAGCGCCCGCGCGATGGCGACGCGCTGCATCTGCCCGCCGGAAAGCTGGTTCGGCTTTTTGTGCGCGTGCTCCGCGAGGCCGACCTGCGCGAGCGCCTGCTTCGCCCGTTTCCTCCGCTCCGCGCGGGAGACGCCAGAGATCGTCAGCGCGAGCTCGACGTTCGCGAGGACCGACTGGTGCGGGATCAGGTTGTAGCTCTGGAAGACGAACCCGATGGTGTGGTTGCGGTACGCGTCCCAGTCCCGGTCGCGGTACTGCTTTGTGGAGATCCCGTTCACCACGAGATCGCCGCTGTCATAGCGGTCCAGCCCGCCGATGATGTTGAGAAGCGTCGTTTTCCCCGAACCGCTCGGCCCGAGGACCGCGACAAATTCGCTGTCCCGAAAGCTCAGCGTCACGCCGGAAAGCGCGTTCTGCACGAGCTCGCCGGTCTTATACTGCTTGGAGATCCCTTTCACCTGAAGCATACGTGTTCCCCCACGGCCAGATTTTCATTCTTTTATCCGGAATGATTATAGCCCATCGAGGCGTTTTCGCTGTGAATAAATTGTTATCAATATGTAAATAGAGAGAGATCCAACTCGGTTTTCCGTAAGACTGCGGAAAACGGCGTTCCCCCGTTGACAATCTCCTCGTTTTGCGATACAATAAAAAACAAATCTTCGTGCGGACCCGACAGGGTCCGCCGAACTGGGGGTAGCTGGTATGTGGGCGGTATTTGCAGTGCTTTCAGCGGTATTTGCGGCGCTGACGTCGATCCTTGCGAAGATCGGCATCGACGGCGTCGGCTCGAACCTCGCGACGGCGATCCGCACCTGCGTGGTGCTCGTGCTCGCGTGGGGCATGGTGTTCCTGACGAACGGCCAAAACGGCATCTCGCAGATCAGCCGGAAAAGCTGGATCTTCCTGATCCTTTCCGGGCTTGCGACGGGGGCGTCCTGGCTCTGCTATTACCACGCGCTGCAGATCGGGGAGGTCTCGAAGGTCGCGCCGATCGACAAGCTCAGCGGCGTTTTGACGCTCGTTCTGGCGTTCATTTTCCTCCATGAGGAATTCACCGCGAAGTCGCTTGTGGGCTCGGTTTTGCTGCTCGCGGGGACGCTCGTGATGGCACTTTGAGCGCATATGGCGCGCTCTTGCCGCATAGAGCTTGAAGAAACGAAACAAGGCGGGAAACACTGTGAGTCTTTGGGAACTTTTGATCCTCGCGGTCGGCCTCTCGATGGACGCGTTCGCGGTCTCGGTCTGCAAGGGGCTTTCCGTTCGGGAGCTGAAACCGAAAAATATGGCGTGCGTTGGCCTGTATTTTGGCGGTTTTCAGGCGCTCATGCCCTTACTTGGCTATTATCTGGGCGTACAGTTTCAGGCGCTGATCCAGGAGTTCGACCACTGGATCGCCTTCGCGCTCCTCTCCCTGATCGGCCTCTCCATGATTCGGGAGGCGCGCGGCGAAGCCGACTCGCTGGACGACTCCTTCACGGTGCGCGCCATGCTGCCGCTCGCCGTCGCGACGTCGATCGACGCGCTCGCCGTCGGCGTGACGTTCGCGTTCCTGCAGGTGCGCATCCTCCCGGCGGTGACGTTCATCGGCGTGATCACCTGCGCGCTTTCGGCGGCGGGGATCTGCATCGGGCACGCGTTCGGCGCGAAGTACAAGTCGCGGGCGGAGATCCTCGGCGGCGTTGTGCTGATCCTCATCGGCGTGAAGATCCTCCTCGAGCACCTCGGCGTGCTGGACGCGGTGTTCTTTTTCTTCGCATAAATTCCATCTTGCCGCCGCATAACGGCGCCCCATTTCCAAAGCCCTTTCGGGCCGGGAACGGGGCGTTTTTTGGGCGGGAAAGGCGCGCAACATATGAGGCGCAGCTGGCCCCGAGAATCGGGGGCGCGGGTGAAACAGGGGCTGGGCCGCGTCGGGAGCGGGAAAATGGCGCGGCGGATTGTTAGAGGGCGCGCTCGTTGCGCGCTTGGAGCTGTGCAGCGCGGAAAAAAGAGGACTTACAAAGCCACGAGGAAAGGGCGTTGGATTGCGCGTGTGTTGAGGCGACGGAGACGATGCTATGCAGAAAAAACGAGGGCTCGTTAGGAGAAAACGCGTGGAAAGGGATGGTTGACACACCGTGCCGTGCGGATCTGGGAACGAGCGTTTTTCCGGGGAAAGCCGTGCGGCGAGCAGGGATGCAGCCGCGCGCGGAAATTGGCGCGCGGTTGGAGAGGAAGCGGGTCCGCGTCGGGAGCGGAAAAGCGTCGGGCGTTAGAGGGGGCGCTTGTGGGGCGCTTGGGGCTGTGATGCACGGAAAAAAGAGGACTTGCAAAGCCACAAGGACAGGGCGTTGGATTGCGCTCGCATTGAGGCGACTGAGTCGATGCTATGCAGAAAAAACGAGGGCTCGTTAGGAGAAAACGCATGGAAAGGTATGGTTGACACACTGTGCCGTGCAGGTTTGGGAACGGGCGGTTTTCGTGTGGGAAAAGATGCGCGGCGGGAAGGTTGCGGCTGCGCGCGGAAATTGGGGGCGCAGATGAAGGGAAAAGGGTCTGCGTCAGAAGCGGGAAAACGGCGCGGCTGGCTGTTAGAGGGGGCGCTCGTTGGGTGCTTGAAGCTGTGCCAAACGGAAAAAAAGAGGACTTGCAAAGCCACGAGAAAAGAGCGTTGGATTGCGCGTGCATTGAGGCAAGTGGGACGGCTATGCTATGCAGAAAAAAAACAGGGCTCGTTAGGAGAAAGCGCGTGGAAAGGGATGGTTGACACACCGTGCCGTGCAGGTTTGGGAACAGGCGGTTTTCGTGCTGGGAAGTCTAGGCGGCGAGCAGGGTTGCCGACGTTCGCGGAAGTTGGGGGTGCGGGCGGAGGGAGACGAGGCTGCGCGGGAAGCGAAAGACTTCCGCAAGAAATTCGGACCGTGTTTGAAAAGCGGTGGCGGCGGGGCGGGAATTTGATTTAGCATATAAGCGGTATTACAATCATTTCTTTTATTGCGCCACGGTATAGAGCGCATAGAAATAGCCTTTCCTGTCCATCAGATCCTCAAACCTTCCGGATTCGACGATATGGCCGTCTTTTAGGACAAGGATGCCGTCATACTGTTTTAGGAGCGACTCCGCGAACGCGTGCGTGACGACGATGCGCGTGATACCGTCCAATTTCAAGATATCGCCGGTCACCTGATACGCCGTCTCGGCGTCCAGCGCCGAAGTCGCTTCATCGGCGAGCAGCACCGACGACCTTTGCAGGAGGCTCCGGGCGATGGAGATGCGCTGTTTCTCCCCGCCGGAGAGGTTCTTTCCGTTCTCGCCGCACAGATAGTCCCCGCCGCGCTCGCTGATGAGCCGCGACAGCCCCGAAAGCTCCACGGCCCGATCCACATCGGCGGCCGGGAAGTCCCGAAACATGGTGATGTTGTCGCGAACGGAAGCGTCGAATACAAACACGTTCTGCTCGACCATGGAAACCAAGGCATACAGGGACTTGCTGCTGACCTCTCTCAGCTCCGCGCCGTCAAAACAGACGGTTCCCTTGTAGTCATGATGCGACGCCATCAACAGATTCAGAAGCGTGGATTTCCCGCTGCCGGAATTGCCGACGATCGCATAGGACTTTCCCGCCTGAAACTCTATGTTGATGTCATGCAGGACCTCATTTCCCTGCTCGTAGGCGAAGTGAAGATCACGGACCGAAATGCCGTGTTCCAGACGGTTGGGGATGTCTTTTCCCTCGTCGCGGACGTTTAACGCCAACGTCCGCGCCATTTTGTCAACGAGGCCGAGCGCCGCCCGGCGGCCCGCCAGAAGCTCCGGCATTTGGCTGACGACCGTGATCACCGCGCCGGTCAAGTCCATAAATAGAAACAGGATGCCCGGCGTAATGCCCCAGCCCAGATACGCCAGCACCGCGCCGGCGAGAAATGTCCCCATCTGCGCGGAAAAACCAGCGATGCCGCCGATCATTCCGAGAAGAACGATAATCCTCCGCCTCCGGCATTTCGCGGTCTCCACCGCCGCGCTGCTCTGCTCCAACAGGCGGAGAACGGCGCCCTCCGCGCGGAAGCTCTTGATCACGGAGAAGCCGCCGAGGATGTCCTTGAGGGAGGCGGTAAATTCGCCGTTCTTCTCCGACACGGCTTTCTCTGCCCTCTTCATACGCGCCCCCTCCCGCATGGAGGCGAGGAGCGGCAGCGCGCAAAGGACTATGGCAACGGCGGCAAGGAGCGGGCTGTATAGAATCATCAAGACGGTTGCGCCGGCCGCCCATACGGTGTTGAATACGATCATATACTGCTTTTCAAGATAATTTACTTCGATAGAAGTCAAATCATTGGAGAACATCGAAAGATATACGCCCGAATCCTCGCTTTGAAACGTGGCGATGTTTTTTCGCACCAATTTATCAAAGGCGAAGTTCTTAAACTGTGTCATCGCCTTTTTCATAAAGCGTGGTTCGGATAAGGAATCGAGCCCTTTCAGCGGGATGACCGCAAGGATCAACCCGATGGTCAGAAAAGTCAGCGTACCGAGAGAAAGAGCCCCCTCTAAGCCGGAAATGTTGTCGACGAGCTTCTTGATCAGCCAAGCGACCGCTAAATTCAACACGCCAAACAGAACCGACGTGGCGAGCATCATAAAATATGCCGCCTTATTGTCCTTGAAAAACTTTGAGACATACGCCTTTCGGAGAGATCCTCTGTTATTCTTCATTTTGGAGTTCCTCCCACATCCTGCCGAGGGATTCGTTTTCCAGAGATTCTACCGTTTTGGCGGCTGTTTCCGCTGCGGTGCTGCCCAAATCGTCGAACGCGATCTGCTGTTTTCCCGTGCTTACAAAGCGCAGGGTGTCCGCGGAATAGTCGGGGGCTTTGTCAAATGCCTCCGCCAGCTGTTTCGCCGCCAACAGGGAAGCGCGGGCATCGGCCGGTTTTCCCAGCTTCCACTGCGCATGGGCGAGACAGATACGGAAGCTCACGCAGGGCTTGTCGAACAGATCGCTTTTCCCCTCCAATTTCAGACCCGCGAAATAATCCAGCGCCAGCTTGAGAATCGAAGCGCCCGAGGCATAGTCGTCCCGCTTGAAGTACACGTTCACAAAGCCGTTGACGACCCGGATCAGCATTGCCGAGACCGAGACGAGCGCCGTGGAAAGGTATTCCACCGCTTCGTCGGGGCGATTGCAGAAGCACACCAGCGTCTGGCCGGTCACGTCGTCGTAGATGCCGCGGGGGTTGTTCTTCTTGAGCATTTCCAGCGCTTTTTCCTCTTCGCCGAGCTCGGAATACGCGCCAGCCAAATCATAGGCGATGGAAAGCTCGCCGATCTTGGGGTCGGTATTCTGCCCCAGCAAAAGGATCGCGCGCTCCATCAGTTCGATGGAACGGCGAAGCAGCGGCTTCTCGCTGCGCATCAGCCCAAACAGGTAGTAGAGCTGTGCGCTTTGGTACACGATGTCAAAGCAGTTTGGATAGCGGAGCAGCGCCTTTTCGGCCTCGGCCAGCCCGGCCCTGTCCCTGCTGCGCAGATATTCTTTGAGCCGGGCGGCTGTATCGCTCTGCTTATTGCTTTTCACCGTGTAGCCGAGCAGGACATCCACCGAGGTATCAAACAGGTCGGCGAGTTCCACGAGCAGCGCCAGATCGGGCGCGGATAAGTTCGCCTCCCATTTGTAGACCGCCCCGACGGTGACGCCCAGCGCATCCGCCAGCTGCTGCTGTGTCAATCCGCGCGCCTTTCGGAACGCGCGAATGGTATCGGCCAGATTTATTTTCATTGCAAATCCTCCCTAGATCTCGTATTTGAGAATATTATACCGGCTTTTTTCTTATTTTTGAACACACCGTTCGTATAATTCAGAGGGAAATAATTATACCGTTCGTGTGGGTCCGGTTCGGTTTATGTGACTACGAAGACAATAAAAAAGCCCTCTCTGATCATCCATGATCAGAAAGAGCTTTTTGCACCCGAAACCGTCAGCAGACAGGTGATAAAATTGATTCGTTCCTATCTCGATCGACCTGAACAGTCCGGACGTTTTTCGGCTTGCGCTCCGGTTCAGCGGAGGAACGGGAGCGCGCCGAGGATCGGAGCTTCCTTCGCCTGTCCCATGCAGACCTGCACGAAGCAGATGATCCGCACTACAAACAGGATGACCTCGCAGACCGCCGCCGCGATGGGGGTGACGATCGTCCAGATCAGGAGGATCGCCGCGACGCCGAGGATCGCGGAGACGACCTCCAGTTTCAGCGCCTGACGGGCGTGGAACGCCGCGTATTTGGAGTCCCGCGCGGCGAGCAGCGCGACGATCACGCCGAGCACGCCGAGCACATACGGCGCCATGGCGACGACCTTGTTCTGCGAAATATCCGCGGGATCGAACTCAGCGGTGAAGTCCTTTTGGCGGACCGCCTTCTGAACGGCCGCGACCGGGGCGCTCTGCGGCGGCTGTGCGCCGACCGGCGCGCCGCACGTCGGGCAGTGCGTCCAGCCCTCCTGCACCTGTGTGCCGCAGTTTCGACAAAATGCCATGATCCATCATCCTTTCCAAGAGTGCGCGGGTTCTCCCGCGCGGGGACCGTTGTCCCAATTTGATTATACATCCTGTCTTTGCACTTGTAAAGTGAAAATTTGATGAAAAATGCCGTTCGGTATCGACTTTTGCAGCTTCCCGGTATATAATGGAAACGGATCGGTCAGACGGAGGCGATGGAAACATGGAGATCCGGACCAAACTCTTGCGGCGGTTCCTGCTCTCCGCCGGGACCGCGTTTTGCTTCGGCGTGCTTGCCGCGGCGCTCCTCCTCCCCGGTGCGCCGACGGAAACGTTCCCGCAGCCTGCGGCGCAGACCGCCGCGGCACCCGTTTCTCCGGAAAGGAACGCTGTCGAAGACCGCGCGGCACGTCCGCCCGAAGAGGAGGCGGTCGTCTACGCCGTGCGGATCGAACCGGAGCCGACGGCGACGCCCGCCCCCACCGCCGCCCCCGAGGATGGAGCGCAAAAAGAAGAGAAGAAGGAAGCGGAAAAGAAGAAAAAGTCGAAAAAGAAAGACGGCGTCCTTTTGGAGGTCGAGAACCTCTCGCAGCTCCCGGACTACCCCACGGGCTGCGAGACCGTCAGCGCGGCGATGCTCTGCAGCTTTTACGGGCTCTCCTTTGACCCGGACGTCTTCATCAAGTCCTATCTGCCGATGCAGGAGGCGCCGCACGACGAGGGCGGCTGGTGGGTCGGCGGGGATATGTGGGAGGCGTTCCTCGGCGACCCGCGCACCGACTATGGGTGGGGCTGCTACGCGACGGCGCTCGCGCCCGCGCTCTCCGCGTATCTGGAGGAGAGCGGGTACCGCGCCGAGGCGGTCGTCGGGAAGGAGCTCTCGGAGATTGTCTCCGAGACGCTGGACAAGGGACGCCCGGCGCTGCTCTGGGGGACGATCGACATGGTGCAGGGCGCCATCCGGCACGTCTGGACGGTGCGCGGCACGACGGAAACGCGGTCCTGGGTCTACCCCATGCACTGTATGCTCCTTGTGGGCTACGACGAAGACAGTTATCTGTTCAACGATCCGCTGAAAGGCGAAACGGTCTCCTACCCGAAAGCGGATGTGGAGGCGGCGTATAAGATCCAGCGCAAGCAGGCGCTGCTCCTTCGCCCCATCGACTGAAAAGATCCCGGGAAAAGCGCCCGGGATCTTTTGCATTTCTTTTGCAAAACTTTTACGGTTTCCTGCGGACTTTTCGCGGGGGGATGTGGTATAATCTCCGCAAGGGCAGCGGAGATATATAGTAATCTCCGCAAGGACGGCGGGGATATGAAATGATCTCCACAGGGACAGCGGGGATATGCAGTAATCTCCGCAAGGGCGGCGGGATATGAAATCCTCTCCACAGGGGCGGCGGGATATGAAATCCTCTCCACAGGGACGGCGGGGATATGAAATTCTCTCCACAGGGACAGCGGGAATATGAAGAATCTCTGCAAGGACGGCGGGGAATGCTCCCGGGGCGCTCGGGAAACCATGAACGCGGAGAAAAAGGAGGCGGACTGTATGCGCGCGGAGAGAAAGAAAAAGCACCGGATCTTGAGGCTCGCGGCGGCGCTCCTCACGGGGTGGGCCGTGGCGGCGTTCCTCTGCCGCGCGGCGAAACCGACGCTCCTCGACGTACCGTACCGCTCGCAGCTCCCGGACTACCCCACGGGCTGCGAGACCGTCAGCGCGGCGATGCTCTGCAGTTTTTACGGCATTCCCTTCGACACGGAGCGGTTCGTGGAGGACTTCCTGCCGCGCGCGGAGGAGCCGCACGAGGAGGCGGACGGCTGGGTCGGCGGCGATATGTGGGAATCGTTCCTCGGCGACCCGCGCAGCGAGGACGGCTGGGGCTGCTACGCGACGGCGCTCTCCCCCGCGCTCACCGCGTATATCGAGGGCAGCGGGTACCGCGCCGAGACCGTCCAAGGGGTGGAGCTCTCGACGCTCGCCGAAAAGACCGTCGGCGCGGGGATCCCGGTGCTCCTCTGGGTGACGATCGGGATGGAGACGCCGCGCGAGACGGCGACCTGGATGGTCAGCGCCACGGGCGAGAGCCGGACGTGGATCTACCCCATGCACTGCGCGGTCCTGATCGGGTACGACCTCGGAGGCTACATCTTCCACGACCCCCTCTCCGGCGCGCGGGTCCGCTACCCGAAGCGCCGCGTGGAGGCGGCTTACGACGCGCTGTACCGGCAGGCGGTCGTGCTGGTTCCGGAGGGATGAGGCGCAAGGCGGAGAAGGAAAAAGGCTCGAAACGGAATGGAGGCTGCCGGTTTGGCGGCCTCCCGACTTTTTTTGTATTGGTGAGCCATGCTGCGGGGACGCAGAGAAGCGCGGAGGGGTCATGTGGCGGGGATGTTGAGAAAATCCGCGCAACACTGTACCGGCAAGCGGTCGTGCTGGTTCCAGAGGGATGAGGCGCAAGGCGGAGAAAGAAAAGGGCTCGAAACGGAATGGAGGCTGCCGATTTGGCAGCCTCCGGTTGTTCTGGGTTGCGGGTCACGCGTCGTAGACGCCGAGGATCACGATGCCGACGACGACGGCGGCGACGAAGACGTACTGCCGCTTCGTCAGCTTTTCCTTCATGAAGATGCGCGCGAGGATCGCGGAGAAGACGCAGTAGCTGGAGATCATCGGCGCGGCGACGATGGCGTTGTCGGCGATCGCGTAGATGTAGAAGAACTGGCCGGCGGTCTCGCAGAGCGCGCCGAGAGCCTTCTCGCCCTGCTTCTTCACGAGGAACTTCTCGCGGCGGATCAAAGTCAGGTAGAGGAACGCGAGGACGGCGCAGAGGAGGAACATCAGCTCGTAGGAGGTGTTGGCCTGGAACTCCGCGCTCTCGCCGTAGACCGCCTCCATGTTCTCGAGGACGAAGGTGTCGGCGAAGGTGCCGAGGCCGTCGATGATGCAGTAGAGCACGGGCAGCAGGAACGCGATGAAGCCCACCTGATACTTCCGGTCGACGACCTCGCCGCGGTAGTAGCGTTCTCGGTCCTCGCCGCGCTTTTCC
>CANQIG010000036.1 GCA_947623765.1 uncultured Clostridia bacterium
GATCATCAA
The DNA here is from genome assembly GCA_947623765.1 of uncultured Clostridia bacterium. Classification (GTDB taxonomy): domain Bacteria; phylum Bacillota; class Clostridia; order Oscillospirales; family Acutalibacteraceae; genus Hominenteromicrobium. Next base: position 10 of record CANQIG010000036.1, read on the forward strand.
GACGGACCCGCTCGGATTTAACCCGATTTTGATCCAAGCAAAGCGGTACAGTCGGGAAAACACGGTCGGGCGACCGGAGGTCCAGCGCTTCGCAGGCGCGCTCGGCGCTGTGACGCGCGGCGCGTTTATCACGACGTCGCAGTTTTCTCCCGGGGCCGTTCAGTATGCGAAATCCTATCCGCACGCGGATATTATTCTCATCGACGGGAAGAAGCTGACGGAGCTGATGATCCGGTACAACGTCGGCGTGTCCACGGAACGGGAGATCCTCGTGAAGCGGATCGACAACGACTATTTCGAGATGTGAGCTGCGGGGAATCCCTGAAAAACGCGGTCAAATGCAAACGCATTTTGAGATAAATGAAAAAACCAGGAGGCTGTTTCATGAAAAACGCAACAAAATGTCTCCACGCGGGGTATACGCCGAAAAACTCCGAGCCGCGCGTGGTGCCGATCGTGCAGAGCACGACGTATGTCTACGACAACACCGAGGAGGTCGCCGCGGTCTTTGACGACCCGACGAAGTCCCTGATCTATTCGCGCTTCGCGAACCCGACCGTCATGGCCGTGGAGGAGAAGATCGCCGCGCTCGAGGGCGGCGTCGGCGCGATGTGCACGACCTCCGGGCAGGCGGCGACGCTGCTCTCCGTGCTGAACATCTGCGAGGCGGGGGACAGCATCATCAGCACGACCGAGATCTACGGCGGGACGGTGAACCTCTTCGCGTTCACGCTCAAAAAGATGGGCATCGAGTGCATCTTCATCGATCGGAACGCCTCTGACGAGGAGATCCACGCGGCGTTCAAGCCGAACACGAAGCTGGTCTTCGGCGAGACGATTGCGAACCCGGCGCTCACCGTGCTCGACATCTCGCGCTTCGCCGCGATTGCGCACGCGCATCATGTACCGCTGATCGTCGACAACACGTTCGCGACGCCGATCCTCTGCAAGCCGATCGAGTTCGGCGCGGACATCGTCGTGCACTCGACCTCGAAGTACATGGACGGCCACGCGGTGCAGGTCGGCGGCGTCATCGTCGACAGCGGCAACTTTGACTGGGAGAGCGGGAACTTCCCCGGCATCACCGAGCCGGACGAATCGTACCACGGCCTCTGCTACACGAAGCAGTACGGGAAGATGGCCTACATCCTGAAGGCGCGGATGCAGCTCATGCGCGACTTCGGCGTGTATCCGGCGGCGCACTCGGCGTTCTTGCTGAACCTCGGCCTCGAGACGCTGAGCGTCCGCATGAAGCAGTACTGCGAGAACGCGGCGGTCGTCGCGAAGTACCTCGCGCAGAACGACAAGGTCGAGCGCGTGATCTATCCCGGGCTCCCCGGCGACGCGTGCTACGCGCTCGCGCAGAAGTATTTGAAGGGCGCGAGCGGCGTGATCTCCTTCGTCGTGAAGGGCGGCAAGGAGGCCGCGATGCGCTTCATGAATTCCCTGAAGCTCGCCTCAAACGAGGTCCATGTCGCGGACATCCGCACCTGCGTGCTGCACCCGGCGAGCGAGACGCACCGCCAGCTCACCGACGAGCAGCTCGTCGCTGCGGGCATCGAGGCGGGGATGGTGCGGTTCTCCGTGGGTCTCGAGGACGTGGACGACATTCTCGCCGACCTCGAGCAGGCGTTCGCGAAGGTCTGAGCACAGGGACCCTTTTGCAGGGACCCTTTTGGATAAAAGAGAGAACAGCGTACACGGCGCGGCCCGGAGCTTTCCGGGACCGCGCCGTGTACGCTGCCTGGGGGACTCGTGCTACGGGGAAAACGGCATTGGGAAAGCGTTTCTGGCGGACTGCTTTTGGATGGGGCGCTGAGGGAAACGGGCGGGGCGGCGAGCGGGGAGGAGTTTGGCGTGTTTTTGGATATGCGGTGGCGGACGGAAGAAAGGCGGGAACGGGCGGCGGAGAGGCGAGCCGGGGAAAGTTTACGGCGGGTTTGCTGCCCGGTGTCAGGAAAGAATGAGGGTAAGGACGGGCGAAGGAGTCGCGGGACGTTTTGTGTTTGGAGGTTTGGGCGGAGGAGAAATCAAAGAAAGGATCATGCGCGTAGGAGACGCGAACGAGAAAGTGCAAATTGTGTTCGTGGCGGGCCATTGGGAAAGGGGCAAGGAGAGCAGGAGACTCGGCTGTTTTTTCCCGCTGCAGACATGAGGGAGGCGAGAACGGGCGGAGGATTTGAAGGCGTTTTGCCGTCGTCGGTTGGGGGCGACGGGGCGACGAGCGGGAAGGAGTTCGCGGCGGGTTTGCTGCGCGGAAGCGGGGAGGAAGCGAGGCGGGAACGGACGGCAGGATTCGCTTGGGAGAAGAGGAGAACATAGAATTTCCGGGTGTTGGAGAGCGCTTGGCGGGATTTTTTACGGGGAAAGGCGTAAAAATTTCAGAAAAGTTACGAAAAGGCCTTGAAAAAATTACAGGGGTGTAATATAATAGAGAAGACCACAGAATAAAGTGGTTTCTACCCGATGGAATACAAAGGGGGAGTTTTATGGGCAGACATTGGAAACGGTGCGCGGCCGCCGGTTTGGCCGCGGTTCTGCTTTTCCAAACACTTCCTGTTTTTGCCACGAGCGCGGAAGAGGACTACGAAGCGCAGATGGAGCAATATGACAACGAGATCGGCGAGATCGAGATGCAGCAGGAGGCCAACGAAGCGGAAGCGGAACAGCTGAACGCAGATCTGGACAGGCTCCGGGGCGAAAAGGAGCAGGCGGAAGAATATCAGCGCGTGCTCGAGGAAAAGATCGAGAACTATGAGAGACGGATCGACCTCGCCCGCGAGCGCATCAACGAGCTGAACGGCAACATCCTCGCGCTCGAGGAGGAGATCCACCAGGCAGATCTGGATTACGCGGACACACTGGAAAAACTCAAGGAGCGCCTCAAGGCGCTGTATACATCCGGCGGCGAACTGACCACGCTGCAGATCCTGCTCGATTCCACGAGCCTCTACGATTACGCGCTGCGGTCCGAGGCGGTGAAGAGCGTTTCCCGCCACGACACCCAGCTGATGGACGACATCCGGGAGTATATGCTCCTCACGCAGGACAAGCGCGAGGCAGTCAGCGCGCAGAAGGATGAGGTCGCCTCGCAGAAAAAGAGCTTGGAATCGACGCAGAAGGAACTGCAGGCGCTCGAAAAGGAGAACGCCGCGCTCATCGAGGAATTGAACCTCAAGCAGCAGGAGACCGAGGAAGCGCTCGCGGAGAAGGCGGCGGAGAAAGCGGCGTATGACGCGTATATCCAGCAGCTGATCGCCGAGCAGAACGAGCTCATGCGGCAGGAGGAAGAACGCCGCCGCTTGGAGGCGGAGGCCGCCGCCGCGAACGGCGAAGGCGGCGAGAACGGCGGGTATGATTCCAGCGTCCTGAACACGGGCGAACTCAGCTTTATGTGGCCGCTGCCCGGGTACGGCAGAGAGGCCATCACGATGCACTACGGCGAGTATTACGGGGGAGAGTACCACAACGGCCTGGACATCGGCGCCCCGTACGGCACGCCGATCGTGGCGGCGGAGGCCGGGAAGGTCGTTTCCGCCGAGTATCACGATTCCTGGGGCAACAACGTGCTCCTCTGGCACAACGGCACGTTTTCGACCCGCTATGCGCACATGAGTTCCATGGCGGTTTCCGCGGGTACATATGTGGAAAAGGGAACGGTCATCGGGTATGTCGGTGCGACGGGATATGCCGACGGCAACCACCTGCACTTTGAGGTGTATGTGAACGGCAGCCGGGTGGACCCCGAGGGATATGTGTGATCCCTTCTGAAAGCAGCTTTTTGGAAAGCCCTTCCGTTTCCGGCGGAGGGGCTTTTTTCTGCCCGCCGGGTGGAGAAGTTTATCTTGGAAAGAGAGGAACGGAAATGGAGCCGTTTGGGTTTGTCGAGATGCAGCAGTTCCAGAAGGAGCTGCAGGAGAAATACAAGGACCAGTGGGGCGGGATCTGCGTGGAGAAGGGGATGGAATCCATCCTCTGGATGTACGGCGAGATCGCGGAGGCCGCGGATATCCTCAAGAAGAAAGGCGAGCAGGCCATCCTGCACGACCCGGAGACGCGGCATCACTTCGTGGAGGAGATGACCGACGTGATGATGTATTTCAACGACGTCTGCCTCTGCTATGAGATCTCCCCCGAGGAGCTCGTCGCGGTGTACCGGGAAAAGCACGAGCGCAACATGAACCGCTGGGCGGTGCAGCATGACTGAACCGAGGCTCTGTCTTTCCGGAAAACGCGTGAAGATCATCGGGGACAGCATCGCGGCGGGGATCGGGAGCTCGTCCTGCCGGAAGACGGAGGACGTTGTTTTCACGGACGGCAAGGCGTTCCACCGGCACGAGGCGCCGGAGAGCTGGTGGGGCCTCTTTGCGCGGTATCTCGCGGAGAACAGCTATGGCTGCACGGTGCGGAACCTCGGCTGCGGCGGCGCGAACACAACGCAGATCCTCCGGCACCTACCGGAGCTGGTGGAGGAAGCCGATGAGGTCGTCTTCGTCCTGATGGGTCTGAACGACCGGAAACGGGAGAACGGCCTCGCGGAATGCCGGGCGAACACGGCGGCGGTGATCGACGCGCTCCGGGCGATGGGAAAAGAGGTCGTTCTCTTTACGCCGACGCCCTCCACGGAGGAAAACGAATACTTTGCGAACCGGCTGCACCGCACATGGGAGATCGTCTCGATCCTGCGGGAGGTCGCGGCGGAAAAGGGCGTGATGCTCGTCGATCTGTATCGCTTTCTCACCGGGTATCTCGCGGAAAACGGGCTGCGGATCGAGGACATCGTGCTCGGCGGGGCGGGCTGCAAAAACGACGGGCTGCACCCGGCGGACGCGATGCAGCGTTTGATGTTCCAATATACGGTCCGCGCGCTGGGGCTCGAGGAGCGAGGGGGATCGGGCGCGTGAGGAGAGGCGCGCGTTTCGACGGAGCTCCTTCAAAAAATACAGGGCGGGAAGAATTAATTCAAAAAAGGTCTTGACAAACGTCCCGCAGGCTGGTATAATAATCATCGTTGAGCGCGAGTGCTGGAATTGGCAGACAGGCACGTTTGAGGGGCGTGTGTCTCTGACGTACGAGTTCAAGTCTCGTCTCGCGCACCAAAACCCGGAGTTTCGGAAAAAGCCGAAACTCCGGGTTTTTCCCGTCATTACGCCATTTTTTGAGGATTACAAGTTGTTCGCAAAATGCGAACAAAGTTTCCGATGACGCTTTTTTTGCGAAAAAATGCTAACTGAAATTGCTAACAAAAAGTGCTAACTGAAATGCGGCGGGTAGTCCTTGAAACGCAGAAACCCCCGGCGGCGCAGGAAAAGCGCTGCCGGGGGTTCGATCGTTTGGATCATGCGGTCTGCGACATCAGGCGGTAGAGCGCGCGCTGGGAGCTCTCCTCCGAGACGGCGATCACCTCGTCGCCGCGCTGGAGGACGGTGTCGCCGCGCGGGATGATGAGCTTTTCCGCGCGCACCACCGAGACGAGCAGCACGCCGCGCGGGATCGAGCCGGAGAGGTCGTTGAGGCTTTTGCCGTGGAGCGCGGAGTTCTGCGGCAGGATAAAGGAGCTGATCTGCGCGCGCCCGCGGTTCAGCGAGGCGAGCAGCTGCACGTCCGTCGGCCGGGCCTCCTGCTCGATGAGGTTCGCGAGGATCTCCGTGGAGCTGACGGCGTGGTCCACGCCGAGGATGCGCATCGTCTCGACGTTGCGCGGGTCGTTCGCGCGGGCGAGGACCTTCTTCGCGCCGAAATACTTTTTCGCGAGCTGCGCCGCGACGAGGTTGTCCGCGTCGTTGTCGGTGATCGCGATGAAGATATCCGCGTCGCGGATGCCCGCGTTCTCGAGCACGTCGATCTCCGTGCCGTCGCCGCAGATCACCTCGATGTCGAGCGTGTTCGCGAGCTCGGCGCAGCGGGCGCGGTCCTGCTCGATGATCTGCACGCGATTCCGCCCGTCGATCAGCCGGCGCGCGAGGTTCTGTCCCACCTTGCCGCCGCCCATAATGACGATGTTCATATCTGCCTCCCAAAAAGACCCATGGAAAGCGCGGCCTCCATGGGTCCGATTCAATCGATCTGTTTCGCGAAGATCACGCTGTCGCCGGCTTTCAGCAGCTCGTGGCCGGTGAAGCTCAGTTCCAGCTCGCCGTTTGCGTGCAGCACGCCGAAGACCTTCTCGTCGGGCTCGCACTTGACGGAGATCAGCGTCACCCCGGGTGGCTCCTTCGCGGGCCGGAGGACGAACGAAACGGTGTGCTTGCCCACGGACACGCGGCCCACGGGGGCGCTGCCGGTGAGCGCGCCGAGGATCGTATCCGAGGCGAGGTTCGTGGGGCAGACCGTGCGGAGCCCCAGCCCGTCGAACACCGACTCCCGGGCGGGGTCCGAGACGCGGGCGACCACGTTCTGGATGCCAAAGTAGTCGCGCACGATCTGCGCGACCGTGATGTTCAGGTTGTCGTCCGCCGTGACGACGGCGACGGTGCCGCAGCTCGCGATCCCCGCCGCGCGAAGCGCCGAGAGGTCCATCGGGAAGCCGCGCAGCGTCACCACGCCCGGGTCGTTCGCGAGCTGCTCGAGCGCCTCCTCGCGGTCGTCCAGCACGGAGACGTCAAAACCCCGCGCGACGAATTCCCGCGCGATCTTCCGCCCGAGCAGTCCGCAGCCGATGACGAGGACATTGCCCTCGGCCGACTTTTCTCTGTCTTTCATCGTTTTGCCGGGTCCTCCTCCGCGCGCAGGGTGTCCGGCGTGAGGCCCTCATCCGACGACGGGGCCGAGGTGTCGGGGCGGCCGCTGCCGTTCACGATGATCGGGTTGTCCTTCGTCGGGGTCTTCGTGGGCTCCGGCGTGGGGACGGAACCGCCCTCCAGCGTGCCCTGCGAGATCTCCGTGAATTCCGAGGACACGTACGCCTTGCCGCCCTCGGCGTCTTTGTAGAAGATCTCGTGCCACGCGCGGCCCTCGTCGCAGTACGCCATCGAGACCTCGAAGCGGTCCCCGCTGTTCGCCTGCCCGATGACCTCCGAGTCCTCCGTGGAGGGGCGGTCGCGGATGTTCAGCGGGCCTTCGATGTCGACGACCGTCGCGATGGTCGTCGTCTCCGGCGGCGCCGGGGTCGCGGTCGGCTCCGCGGTCGGCGAGCCGGTCGGCTCGGCGGTGCCGCTCGCAGAAGACGTGTCCGAACCGGATCCGGACGGCTTCGAGGATCTTCCGCAGGCCGCGAGACTTACTACAAGCAGCAGCGCGAGAAGCGCCGCGATCAGGCGTGTTCTGTTGTTCTTCCATGCACGTTTCATAACCGAATTCCTCCTGTTCCAAAAACATACCGGACGATATATGGTTATTATAGCACGTTTCCAATGGGAATAAAAGCCTTTTTTCACTTTTTTCATTTCTTTTGCATTTCCCCGCTCCGGCGGGACGCTTCCCAGTTGATTTTTGCGCGGGAATCGGCTATAATGAAAGGGAAATGAATTTCCCGGCGCGCGCCGGAAAGGACGGTCCTTTATGGCTGAAATCTATACGATCCCTCTCTCCCGCGTGGTCCACGAGCTCCAGCTCGAGACGCTGTATCTCGGAAAAAGCGCGGACGATATCCTCATCCAGTCCCGCGACGTGGTCCGCCCGGCCATCGAGCTCGCGGGGTACCAGGAGTATTTCGACGCGAAGCGCATCGCCGTCATGGGGCGCACCGAGATGTCCATGATCCATTCGTGGCACCCTGCGCACCGGAACACCCGGCTGGAGAGCTATCTGGCCATGCAGCCGCCCGCCATCATCCTGGCGCGCGGGATCAAGCCGGGGGACGAGTTCGTCTCGCTCTGCGAGCGCTTCGACGTGCCGCTCTTCCGCACGCAGGAATCGACCTCCGGCGTGCTCGCCGCGCTGATCGCGTTCCTGAACGTCGAGCTCGCGCCGCGCATCACGCGCCACGGCGTGCTTGTCGAGGTCTACGGCGAGGGCATCCTGCTCGTCGGCGACAGCGGCGTCGGCAAGAGCGAGACGGCCATCGAGCTCATCAAGCGCGGGCACCGGCTCATCGCGGACGACGCGGTGGAGATCCGGCGCGTCTCGAGCAAGTCGCTCGTCGGGCAGTCGCCGGACAACATCCGGCATTTCATCGAGCTGCGCGGCATCGGCATCATCAACGCGCGCCGCATCTTCGGCATGGGCGCGGTGAAGATGCAGGAAAAGATCGATATGTGCATCAATCTGGAACTGTGGGACCCGGCGAAGGTCTATGACCGGATGGGCCTCGACAGCGAGTTCGCGGAGATCCTCGGGATCAAGGTGCCCGTGATGACGATCCCCGTGAAGCCCGGCAGAAACCTCGCGATCATCATCGAGGTGGCCGCCATGAACAACCGCCAGAAGAAGATGGGCTACAACGCGGCCCACGAGCTGCTCTCCGCGCTCGGGATGGATCCCTCCATGATGCCCGGCGAGGAGATCCGCCGCGACCTCGACATCTGAGGAGGGACGCTGTTTTGCTGAAGACCGTTGCCGATCTGCATACACATTCGCTCGCGTCGACGCACGCCTATTCGACGATCCGGGAGATGGCGGAATCCGCGCGGGAAAAGGGGCTGTTCGCCCTCGCCGTGACGGATCACGCCCGCACGGCCCCGGGCGCGCCGGGACCGTGGTACTTCACCTCGATGCGCGAGATGCCCTCGCTGTACCGCGGGGTGCTGTTCCTCACGGGCATGGAGACGAACGTGATCGACCTAAACGGCACGCTCGACATCGACGAGACGGAGCGCGCCCGGCTGGACTGGGTGGTCGCTTCCATCCACGACCTCGGGCTGCCCGGGCTCGAGAACCCGACGGTGGAGCGCTGCACGAAGCTCTGGATGAACGTCGCGCACGACCCGATCGTGAACGTCATCGGGCACAGCGGGAGTCCGAAGTTCCGCTATGACTACGAGACCGTGATCCCGGAATTCGGGCGGTGCCACAAGCTGGTGGAGATCAACGACCACTCCTTTGCCGTTCGGAAGAGCAGCATCGAGAACTGCCGGGCGATCGCGCTGACCTGCAAAAAGTACGGCGTGCCGGTCCTTGTGAGCAGCGACGCCCACAACGAGACGCAGGTGGGGAGCCACAGCCGGGCGCTCGCGATGCTCGCCGAGATCGGGTTCCCTGAGGAGCTGATCCTGAACGCGGACCGCGGCAGGGTGCTGGACTATGTGCGCCGGTACACGAACTTTCTCCAAAACCGCGAGGACGCGGAATCGGTTTTGAGGAGCCTTGAGAATGCTTGATTATACCGCGCTCGACGCGGCGCTCGCGCGCGCGGGCGTACCGTTCCTGCGGGACGAACCGCTCGCGCCGCACAGCACGTTTCGGATCGGCGGACCGGCGGACCGGTTTTTGCCGGTCGGGGACACGGCGGCGCTGCAGGCGGCGCTCACCGCGCTCGGTGAAGCGGGCGTCCCGTATTTTGTTCTCGGGAACGGCTCGAACCTCCTTTTCCCGGACGAGGGGCTGCGCGGCGCGGTCGTGCGGCTCGAAGGACGGTTCCGGCAGGCGGGCGAGGCGGGAGAAGGCCGCATCCTCGCGGGCGCGGGGGCGCCGCTCTCGGCGGTCTGCCTGCTCGCGCGCGACAGGGGCCTTTCCGGGCTGGAGACCGCCTACGGCATCCCGGGGAGCCTCGGCGGCGCGCTCTTTATGAACGCCGGAGCCTACGGCGGCGAGATGAAGGACGTGACCGAGCGGGTCTTCACGCTCGAGGGCGGGGAGGTTCGGGAATGGGACGGACCGTCGTGCGGTTTTTCGTACCGGCACAGCGTATTTATGGAAAACGGGGCGGTGATCCTCGGGGCGGCGCTGCGGCTACGGCCTGCGGACCCCGCCGGGATCGCCGCCGAGATGGAAGAATATATGACACGGCGCAGGGAGAAGCAGCCGCTCGAGCTGCCGAGCGCCGGAAGCGTGTTCAAGCGGCCCGAGGGGCATTTTGCCGGCGCGCTGATCGAACAGTGCGGGCTCAAGGGGCTTGCCGTCGGCGGCGCTGAGGTCAGCGAGAAGCACGCGGGATTCATCGTGAACCGCGGCGGCGCGACCTGCTCCGATGTGGAGCGGCTGATCGAGCAGATCCGGGGGACGGTGCTGCGGGAGACCGGCGTCCTGCTGGAACCGGAGGTGCGCCGGGTGCGATTGGACTGACGCGTCCGAAGCGTCGGACGCAGGGGGAGGAAACGTATGGAATTTGTGATCCTGACCGGTCTTTCCGGCGCGGGGAAAACGACGGCGCTGCACGCGCTCGAGGACATCGGATTTTTCTGTGTGGACAGCCTGCCGCCGTCTCTGATCCCCGTCTTTTACGACCTCTGCGAGCAGAGCGAGGCCCATCAGCGGGCGGCCGTCGTGACAGACGCGCGCGTCGGGAATCTGTTCGAGACGCTCCTGCCTACGGTGCAGTCTTTGAAGGCGCAGGGCAAGCCGCTGAAGATCCTGTTTCTCGATTCCTCGGACGCGGTGCTCGTGAACCGCTTTCAGGAGACGCGGCGGAAGCATCCGCTCGCTGATGTGACGAAGGGGTCGCTCGAACAGGCCGTGCAGCTCGAGCGGAAGATGCTCCTGCCGATCCTCGAGATCGCGGATTACGCGGTGGACACGTCCCGCATCCCGGTCGCGAGCCTGAAAAGCCGCGTCGCGAGCCTCTTTCTGCAGCACGAGAGCGATTCCATCGCGGTCCACTGCGTGAGCTTCGGGTTCAAGCACGGACTGCCGCTCGAGGCGGACCTCGTCTTCGACGTGCGCTGTCTTCCGAACCCGTTCTATGTGCCGGAGCTGCGGAACCTGACGGGCCTCGACGAACCGGTGCGCGCATACGTGATGCAGTCCCCGGAGACCGAGGGCTTTCGGCAGCGGTTCACGGATATGATCGACTATATGCTCCCGCTGTACGTGCGGGAGGGAAAGAGCCAGCTCGTGATCGCGGTGGGCTGCACGGGAGGACATCACCGGTCTGTCGCGCTGGCGCAGTATATGTATGAACATCTTTTGGGGAAGGGCGTGCGCGCGAGCGTGACGCACCGGGACATGAACCGGTGACTTCCCCGGCAAAGCGAAAAAGGAGGGGAGGGGCGTGTCCTTTGCGTCGGGCTGCAAACGGGAGCTTTTGAAGATCGAGAACAAGAGGCCGTGCTGCATCAGGGCGGAGCACTACGGCCTTCTGCTCTTTTCGCGCTGCTTTTCGCCGCTCGAGGCACAGACCGTCTGCGAGAACGGCGCGGTGGCGCGCCGGCTCGCGCAGGCCGCGGCGGTGAGCGGCGGCGTTTACGCCGAGGTCCAGACGCGGCTGAGCCGACAGGGCGGCAGCGCGCACGTCATCACCGTGCCGGGCGAGGACGCCCGGCTGCGGATGCTCCACGCGTTCGGCCACAGCGAGACGGAGAACGTCCTGCATATCCGGCGGGAAAATCTGCGGAAGGACTGCTGCACGGCCTCGTTCCTGCGGGGCGTGTTTTTGATCTGCGGTTCCGTGACGGACCCGAACAAGGCGTACCGGCTCGAGTGCACGACGCCGCGCAAGGCGCTCGCGGAAGACCTCGCGGCGCTGCTCGGCTCGGTGCCCGCGCTCTCCGCGTCGCCGTCCGTCGCGCGGCGGGGCGGCGGATACGTCGTCTACCTCAAGGAGAGCGCCGCCGTCGAGGATTTTCTGACCTACATCGGCGCGGTGAACGGCGCGATGGAGTTCATGCAGATCAAAATGTACAAGGAGACCTACAACAACCTGAACCGGGTCTCGAACTTTGAGACGGCGAATCTGGACAAGACCTTCTCGGCGTCGTCGAAGCAGCTCGCGGCGATCGCGCGGATCTACGACACGGTGGGCATCGACGGCCTGCCGGAGGAGCTGCGGGAGACGGCCTCGCTGCGCCTCGAAAACCCGGAGATGTCGCTGCGCGAAATGAGCGAGCGGCTCTCCATCAGCCGCTCCGGCGTGAACCACCGGCTGCGGCGGATCCTGGAGTTCGCCGAGACGCTGGGCGAGCCCGTCGAAAAACCGTAAAAGGAGGCGCGGCATGGCGTTCGCACATCTTCATGTTCACACCGAATACAGTCTGCTCGACGGCGCGTGCCGCATCGAACGGCTGCTCGACCGCGCGAAGGCGCTCGGCCAGACCAGCATTGCGATCACCGACCACGGCGTCATGTACGGCGTCGTCGATTTTTATAAGGCCGCGAAGGCGCGGGGGATCAAACCCATCATCGGATGCGAGATCTATGTCGCGCGGCGGAGCCGCACCGACCGCGTCCACGGGCTGGACAACGGCAGCAGCCACCTCGTGCTGCTCTGCGAAAACGAGACGGGCTACCGGAACCTCGTGGCGATCGTCTCGAAGGCGTGGACCGAAGGGCTTTACTCGAAGCCGCGCGCCGATCTGGAACTCCTGCGCAGCCACAGCGAGGGTTTGATCGCGCTTTCGGCGTGCCTCGCGGGGGAGATCCCGCGCGCGCTTTCCGTCGGCGATTACGCGGGCGCGAAGGAGATCGCGCAGCGCTACCGGGAGATCTTCGGCCCGGAGAATTTCTTCCTCGAGCTGCAGGATCACCGTCTGCGCGAGCAGGCGCTCGTGAACCCGCAGATCATCCGGCTCTCGAAGG
>CANQIG010000037.1 GCA_947623765.1 uncultured Clostridia bacterium
CGTGTTTCCACAACATACTGATGTATTATCGGCTCAAATCACTATATGCTGTGGTATGTCTCAGGAGATGATAAAATCTTAAAAATTGGGGAGAAACGCGAAAGCGGCGGGCAAAGACGCCCGCCGTCGGTTTTTGTGGAAAGTTTTTGCGGGGAACCGCGCCGCGCGGTTCACTCGTTCGATTTCAGGGACTCCGCCATGTCGATCTTCGCGATCTTGCGGCGGAGGATGCGGTCCGTGATGAGGGAGAACAGCAGCACCAAGACCACCGTGAGGAGATAGCTCACCGGCGCGATGGTGTACTTGAAGCTCACGAGGTCGACGCGGATCTGGTCCATGACGAACGCGTGGAGCAGCACGCCGAGCGGCAGCCCGATGCAGATGCCCATCACAGTGAGGAGCAGGCTCTCGCGGAACACGTACGCGCCGGTCTCGCTGCGGTGGAAGCCGAGGACCTTGATCGTCGCGATCTCGCGGACGCGCTCGGAGATGTTGATGTTCCCGAGGTTGAAGAGCACCACGAACGCCAGCGCGCCGGCCGAGGCCAGCACCAGCCCGACGACGTAGTTGAGGCTCTGCATCATGTTGTCGATCATGCGGCGGGTGTCCGTCGTGACGGAGACCGCCGCCACGTCGTCCCGCTGCGTCAGCGCCGCCGAGAGCGCGTATTCGTCCGCGCCTTCAGCCATCCGGATGAGCAGCGTCTTCGGCTCATACGTCTCCCCGAACGCGGCGGCGTACGTCGCGCCGGTGAGGTAGGCGTAGTTCATGACGTAGTTCTCTGCGATGCCGGAGACGCGGAACTCCGCTTTCTGCGTATCGGACAGCGAGAGCTCGACGGTGTCGCCGATGCCGACGCCCGTCATGCCTGCGAGCTTTTCCGTCAGCAGGATCTCGCCCTCGCCGGGATACGGGACGGTCTCGCCGTTTCGGTGCAGATCGACGATCTGCGTGATCGCCGGGTCGTCGGACGCGACGATGTACACGGACTTCGTCATTCCCCCCGCGGTGAAGTCGCCCGCCGCCATCAGCGAGACGGCGTGCGCTTCGATCTGCGGCCCGTGCGATGCGTCCAGCGCGGAGAGGAAGTCCTCCGAGATGGGGTCCGCCGTCGTGACGGAGAGGTCGTAGCGCTGGATGTCGTCGAACTGGAAGTTCGCGATGTTCGCGACGGAATCGTGCAGGCCGAAGCCCGTCAGCACGAGCGCGGTGCAGCCCGCGATCCCGAGGATCATCATGGCCATGCGCTTCTTGAAGCGGAAAATGTTCCGAAGGGTGACTTTGTGCAGGAATTTCAGCCGCTTCCAGACGGGCGTCACGTGCTCGAGCAGGATGCGCTTGCCCGGCTGCGGCATCTTCGGGCGGATGAGGTCGGCGGGGGTGCTCTTCATCTCGTGGCGGCAGGCGAGGTACGCCGTGCCCGCCGAACAGAGCAGGGACACCGCGAGCGAAACGAGGAACAGCGGCAGATCCCAGACGTTGAAGAACCCGGGGATCGAATAGAGCATCCCGTAGGCGATCCAGATGACCGTCGGGAAGACGTACCCGCCGAAGAAGTAGCCCGCGACGCAGCCCGCTGTCGCCGCGCTGCCCGCGTAGATCAGATATTTCATGAGGACCGCGCCGCGGCTGTAGCCCAGCGCGCGCATCGTGCCGATCTGCGAGCGGTCGTCGTCCACCATACGGGTCATGGTCGTGGAGCAGACGAGCGCCGCGATCAGGAAGAAGAAGATCGGGAAGACCGCCGAGACGTTCTCGACGATCTGGGAGTCGCCCTCAAACGACATATAGCCGGTGTTCGTGCCGCGGTCCAGGACGAACAGCTCCGGATCCTCGAGGTCGTCCAGCTCCTGCTTCGCGTCCGCGATCTCCTGCTCGGCGTCCGCGATCTCGCGGTCGAAATCATCCACGGCGTCGGCGTACTCGCGTTCGCCGTCCTCATACTCCTTTTTGCCGTCGAGGAGCTTTTCCTCGTTCTCGGCGATCTCTTTTTCGCCGTCGCGGTAACTCTGGATGCCGTCGGCGAAGGTCTCGAGCGACGCGCGCGCGTCCTCGAGGTTCGCGGTCTGTTCCGCGCGCTGGTTCTCGAGCTCCTCCTCGCCCGCGCGGTACTGCGACCAGCCGTCGTCGAGCTCGGCTCGCGCGCTCTGAAGCTCCTTTTCGCCGTCGAGCAGCGTCTGTTCGCTCTCCTCGAGGGTCCTTTGGCCCTCGGCGAGCGCGGCTTCCCCGGCGATGAGCTGCGCCTCGTTCTCCTCGAGCGTCTTTCTGCCCTCGGCGAGCGCGGTCTCTCCGGCGGCGAGCTGCGCCTCGTTCTCCCCGAGGGTCTTTCTGCCCTCTGCGAGCGCGGCCTCCCCGGCGGCGATCTGCGCCTCGTTCTCCTCGATCGTTGCGCGGCTCGCTTCCAGCACGGCGGCGTTCGACGCAAGCTCCGCCTTGCCCGCTTCGAGCGCGGCGCGCCCTTCGGCGAGCGCCTGTCCCTGCGCTTCGATCTCCGCCTTTCCGCTCTCCAGCGCGGCGAGCTGGCCCTGCAGCGTTTGGAGCTGCGCGGCGAGATCCGCGTACTGCCCGGCATGGTCGGGATCGTCCTTCAAGGGCTCGAGCGCGGCGAGATCCGCAGAGACGTTCGCGATCCCGGTCTCGAGCTGCGCCTTTGTCGCCGGATACGTCGCGTTGAACGCGGCGAGGGCAGAATCATACGCCGCTTCCCCGGCGGCGAGCTCCGCCTCTTTTTTCCCGAGCGCGGCGAGGGCCGCGTCGTATTGGCTCTTGCCCGTCTCGTAGGCCGCTTTGCCGTCTTCGAGCGCGGCGCGCGCGTCGTCGAGCTGCTGCGCCTGCGATTCGAGCTCGGCTTTGCCGTTTTCGAGCGCGGCGCGCGCGTCCGTGAGCTGCTGCGCCTGCGATGCGAGCTCGGCTTTTCCGGCCTCGAGCGCGGCGCGCGCATCCGCGAGCTGCTGCGCCTGCGATGCGAGTTCCGCTTTTCCGTCTTCGAGCTGCTTTCGTCCGTCTTCCAGCTCCTTCTGACCGTTATAGTATTCGCCTTCGCCGTTTTGCAGCTGCTGCAAGCTATCCTGCAGCGTCTGCTCGGCCTCGGCGAGCGCGTCCTCGAGCTCCCGCTGGCCGCCGTAATACTGCGCCCAGCCCGCGTCCAGCGCGTCCTCCCACGAGGAGGCGCCGCTTTCGATCTGCTCGGCACCGTCGTCGAGCTCCTTTTTCGCGTCCGCAAGCTCGCGCCTGCCGTCCGCGAGCTGCGTCTCGCCGTCCTCGATCTCGGCCTTCGCGTCGTCGAGCTCCTTGCGCGCGTCCGCGAGCTCCGCCTCGGCGTCGGCCCGCTTCTCACGAAGCTCTTTTTCGCCGTCCGCGATCTCCTCCCGCGCGTCCTCGACGAGCCCGTCGAACCGCGTCTGCACGGTCTCTGTGACCTCGGCTTCTGTCGCGTCGGAGAACGTCTCGATGAACGCGTCGTATTCGTCGCTATACAGTTCAAACGCGCCCTGCGCCTTGACGTAGAGCACGGTATAGTATTCCGAATTAAAGCCCTCCGGCGGGATGAGCAGGAAGCCGTCGAGGCTGCCGTCGCCGAGCGACGACGTGCCGCGCTCCACGCTCATGAAGAGCGGCGTGCGCGCGAGGCCCGTGACGGTGTAGCTGTCGTAGGCGAAGGGGCTTTCCTCCGCGCTGCCCCAGTCGTCCACGGTGACGGTCTGACCGATCATCTCCTCGGTGAAGCGCTCCGCGTCGAGAAGGCATTCGTTCCCCTTTTGCGGCATGGTCCCGCTCTCGAGCACGGGGACGTTCAGCTTGCTGCTGATGGCGTTGCCGGAGAGCACGCGCTCCTCGTCGTGCGCGTCGATCCAGACGAGATCCGCGTTGTACGATCCCTCGGCGTCGAGCACGCCCGCGACCTTTTTCGCGGAGACGACGTCCTCGTCGTCGAAGCCGACCGTGGAGAGCAGGCGCAGGTCGAAGAGTTTGGAATCGTCGATGTACTGCTGCGCCGTGCGGATCATCGTCGGACGGGTCAGCCTGAGGCCGGTCAGGAACGCGACGCCGAGCATGATGATGCAGAAGATCGCGAGGAAGCGGCCGAGACTCCCGGTGATGCTCCGCCGTATGTTTTTCCAGAGTCCTTTTGTCATACCCTCACCACTCGATCTGCTCCACCGGCACGACGTGTTCGTTCATCCGGACCGAATGGATCGCGCCGTTCTTCACGCGGACGATGCGGTCCGCCATGCCGGAGATCGCCGCGTTGTGCGTGATGATGATGACGGTCATGCCGTCGCGGCGGCAGGTGTCCTGCAGGAGCTTTAAGATCGCCTTGCCGGTCTCGTAGTCCAGCGCGCCGGTCGGCTCGTCGCAAAGGAGCAGCTTCGGGCGCTTCGCGAGCGCGCGTGCGATGGAGACGCGCTGCTGCTCGCCGCCGGAGAGCTGCGCCGGGAAGTTGTTCATCCGGTGGGCGAGCCCCACTGCTGCGAGGATCTCCTCCGCAGGGATGGGGTTCGGGCAGAGCTGCGCCGCGATCTCCACGTTCTCGAGCGCCGTGAGGTTCGGGATCAGATTGTAAAACTGGAAGACGAAGCCGATCTCGAGCCGACGGTAGTTTTCCAGACGGGCGCGCGAGAACCCGCTGATGTCCGTCCCGGCGAGGAGCACCTTCCCGGAGGTGAGCGTGTCCATCCCGCCGAGGATGTTGAGGAGCGTCGTCTTGCCCGCGCCGGACTCCCCCACGATGACGCAGAACTCCCCCTCCTCCACGGAAAAGCTCGCCCCGGAGAGCGCGCGGACCTCCACGTCTCCGGTCTTATAGATCTTCGTCACATTCTGGAACTCAACAAAACTCATCTGTTTCCCCCTTCCCGCCGCTCCGAAAGACCGGCGGGCAAACGAACATTTCCGGCGCTGACCCGCGCGCCGCGATCTTTTTTCCGCAATCCAGTATAGCAAAACGGCGCGGATTTTTCCTAAACAGACTGTGAATTTGCCTTGGGAAATTTATGACAGCGCAAAAGGGAGCGGGAAGATCCCGCTCCCTGTTTCTTCTGACGGATCAGTCGTCCGGCTCGTAGAGCTCGCCGGAGGCGACGATCGGTTTGCCCTCGAGGATGCGGTCCACCTCGCTGCGGCGGACCACGCCGCTCGGCTGCCCGTTGAACAGCGCGACGCAGCGGCGCTCCTCGGAATCGGACGCGTAGTAGACGATCTCGATGGGCTCGAGGTCCGTGTCCTCATAGAACTCGAACTTCATGCGCAGCAACTCCTCGCCGTCCGGCTCGCGGACGTCCTCGTGCAGGACGTAGACCGCGATCAGGTCGCGGTAGAAGGGCTGGAAGCTCTCGCCGTAGCTGATCTCCTTGCCGTTGAGGGTCGTAAAGTAGTTGTACACGGTGGAGTTCTCCGTCGTGCGGTCCTCGTCCACCTCGCGGGACATCTCGTAGACCTCGGTCGAACCGTCCGCGGTGATGGT
Source organism: uncultured Clostridia bacterium (assembly GCA_947623765.1). GTDB lineage: Bacteria > Bacillota > Clostridia > Oscillospirales > Acutalibacteraceae > Hominenteromicrobium. The sequence continues at coordinate 5,465 of CANQIG010000037.1, forward strand.
GAAGCGCCGCAGGTTCATGATCGGGGGCAGCGCGACGAAGCCGTCGCGCAGGGTGAAGACGTCCGCGTCGTACCACAGCTCGACCGCCGAGGCGTCGAGCGTATAGATGACGCCGCTGCCGTCGATCTCCACATAGTACCCGTCGTCGCACTTGCTGCCCGCGCGGATCACATGACCTTCGCCGTTGATCGAATAGTCCACGACGGCGGCGGATTCATCCAGCCCGAACGCGGCGTAGTCCTCCGCCGTGGCGTGGACCGCGACGACGTTCTGCGCGCTGATGTGCTGGAGCGCTTCGACCGCGCTGTCGATGTAGGTCGTGCTCGCGCCGCCGTAGATCGGCTCGGTCATGAGGTAAACGAGGATGTTGACCTCGTCGTATTCGAGGTGGATCTCCTCTGGGAAGTTCGTTCCTGAGAGGTAGAAGTGGTCGAGGATCGAGATCCCGCTCGTGCCGTACTGGTCGTCCTCCTCCGTTTGGGGGTCCGGGATGTCGATGAGCGCGTCCGTCTCGATGAAGGTGTACTTCGATTCGCTCAGCTTCGAGGACTGCGCGACGATGTAGACGCTGCCGTTAAAGAGCACGTAGCGGCCGCTGCTCTCCGCAGCGGGCGAACCGATGATGAGCGTTTTGTCGCCGTCGTTCAGGTGCAGGTCGACGCGGTACTCGCCCTCTCCCGCAAGGCCGTATTCGGAGAGGTCCTGCACCTCGCCGATCTCGCGGATCGCGGAGCAGGAATAGAACCGCTGCGCCATGGAGAGCACGTCGCTCTTCCGGACGTCGAGGTCCTCCCAGCCCGCCACGGTAAACGTGTCGTTCGCTTCGGAATCCGCGCTCTGCTTTGTCGGGACGAGGGTGTAGCTGTCCCCGCTCTCGCCCTCGCTGACGTCGATGGACTTCACGTCCTCGATGCCGTAATCGAGGAGCTTTTCGAGCTGGACCTCGGAGGGTGCGGCGCTCTCCTCCTCCGCCTCATGCGGCGCGGTCAGGACCAGCGCCACGGCCACGCCGACGAGGATCACCAGCGCGGCGAGCGCGATCAGGATATACTTTCGGGTCGTTTTCATGCAGCTTCCCCCCGCTTTTACAGGTGCCGTCTCTTCAGGAAGATGACGAGGCCGACGATCAGGACGGCCGCGGGCACCGTGACTGTGAAGAGGACGAAACCGACGAAGAACATGACCTGCGAGGAGGCGGTGATGTCCACGGTGTTGAACTGCGTCTGCTTGATGGAGAGGCCGACGCGCGTGTCGTTGACGTCCGTCAGGAACTTCATCAGATCCGTAAAGAACATATTGTTGCCGAAGGTGGAGTTCGCGACGTAGGTCTCCGTGAAACTGAGCGCACTGCCGTCCATGACGACGCCCGCGCGCACGTTGCCGTAGTTGTCCATATACCGCTGCGCGACCGCGACGAGCGTCTGCTTCTCGGTATCGGGGTCCTCCGGGAGCTCGCCGGACTCCATCATCTCATCGGTGAGGACGTACGCCGTATCCGCAGATTCCACCACGGAATACGTCGCGATCTCGCTGTTCGAGGTGAAGAGCCGCTCGATCGGCACGGAGTTCGGCATCACGAGGTTGTTGTATTCGCCGGTGAGCACGTTGCCGCGCTGGTCGTCGTTGAGAGAGGCGAAGATATAACGCGGGTCCGCAGAATACGTGGAGAGGATGTTGTTCGCGTCGCTCTCGAGCACGACGTTCGTCTGCGCCGCGAGGCCCCACTCCTCGAGGAACGAGGAGAGGTTCTTCATGTTCGCCCAGTCCTGCGAGGGATAGGCGACGAAGAACAGCGTGTGGGAGGAAGTCATGTTCTCATCGTCGAGGAAGTCCGAGAGCTTCTCGATCTCCTCGGAGGTGAAGTCGGTCGTCGGGACGCCGAAGAAGATCAGCTGCGTATTCTCCGGGATGTCCTCGGAGAGCAGGTTGAAGGTCTTGACCTCGAAGTTGTTGTCTTCCAGAAGATCGGCGAACGAGCTGAGGTTGCCGTCCTCGGTCGTGAGGAGCTCGCCGTGGCCGGTCGCGACGGAAATGACCGGCACGTTCTCGAGGTTCACGAGGTAGAGCGCGTTCGCGAGCGCGCCGTCCGCCTTGGAATAGTATTCGGTGGCGCCGGTCTGGCTGTTGGAGCGCATCGAGAAGAGGTCGTTCGCGTCGAGCGTCTTATGGCGCAGATCGCTCTCGACGACGATCTTGCCGGAGCTGAGGTTGTCGTCCGCGTACCGGCTGATGAACTGCGGGTTGAGATCCGGGTCGATATACTCGACGGAGATATGGCCGTTCGCCTCCTGCATCCGGTCCGCGAGGTTCGAGACCTGGCTGAATTTGAGGCCGTAGTTCGAGTAGAGCTGATCCTCGCGGTATTTCTCCTCCGCGCCGATGAAGTAGATCTTCGTGTCGCGGGTGACGTTCTTCGCCACGTCCATGGCTTCCTCGCTCAGGGAGTTGAGGCCCTCGCGGGTGAGGTCGATGTTCATGGAGGGGAACCGCGTCGTCAGCACGGAGACGATCACGTTCAGCGCGATGATGACGGCGATGAAGACCGCCGTGAAGACGACGGACGCCGAACCGTGCTTGAATTTATCCTTGCCGAGCAGGCTGCGCAGCCCGCCCGCGCCCGGTTTCTTTGCCATTTTGCACACACCCCTTCCTTAATTCCAGCGGCGGCTCTCCACCTTGCGCGCGGTGAGGAAAATGAACACCGCCGCCACGCTGACGAAATACACGACGCTCGAGACGCCGAAGACGCCCTGCGTGAATGTATTGTAGCGGGAGGTGAAGGAGAGCCATGTGATGACGGTGCCGAGGATGTTCCCGCTCATCGCGGAGGCGATGCCGTCGAGGAACATCAAGAGGATCGCGATGGCGAAGGTCCCGATGGCCGCGATCACCTGACTGACGGTGAGGCTCGAGATGAAGACGCCGATGGAGATCATGGCGGCGCCGTAGAGCAGCGTGCCGACGTAGTTCCCGAACAGGATGCCCCACGGGAACTGCGAGGCGAACATACTGATCGTGAACGCCGGGAGCAGGGAGAGCGTGACGGCGATGAAGTACACGCCGAACGCCGCGAAGAACTTGCCCAGCACGATGCCCGTCACGCTGACCGGCGCGGTGAGCAGCGCCTGATCGGTCTTGTTCTTACGGTCGTCGCTCATGGAGCGCATCGTGATGATCGGCATGACCATCATGGAGATCATAAACATGGAGTTGAAGACCTCGCCGATGTAGGCGCTGGAGCTGATGAGCATCACTTCATAGTAGAAAAAGCCGTAGAGCACGAGGAGCACGGCGACGACGACGTACCCGATCGGGGACGCGAAGTACGCCCGCAGCTCTCTTTTGAAAATCGCGATCATTTCTCTTCCTCCTTACTCTCTTCCTCCGCGGGAGCGTCTTCCGCCGCTTCCGCTTCCCGGTTTTCGGGGACGACGTGCGCGGCGTCGGTGCTGGTGAGCTGGAGGAAGACCTCTTCGAGCGTGAGCTCCGTCGTGCGGGAAGCGAGCAGCGGCCAGCCGCGGCGGGTCATCAGCAGGAAAATGTTCCTGCGCAGGTCGTAGCCGGGGTCGCCCTCCACGGAGATCTCGAACACGCCCGGTTCCTTCTCGCCGTAGGAGAACACGTCGGTGACGTGCTCGAGCGCGTGCAGCGCGGAGACCATCTCGTTCTCCGGGCCTTCGGCGCGGATGATGAGCCGGTGCTCGGAGGAGAGGTCGCGCGCGAGAGAATCCGTGGCGCCGTCCGCAACGAGCCTGCCGTTGTTGATGACGATGACGCGCTCGCACACCGCCTGCACCTCCGGCAGGATGTGGGACGAGAGGATGATCGTGTGGTGCCGGCCGAGGTTCTTGATGAGGTTGCGGATCTCGATGATCTGCTTCGGGTCGAGGCCGACGGTGGGCTCGTCCAGGATCAGAACGGGCGGGTTCCCGAGCAGCGCCTGCGCGATGCCGACGCGCTGCTTGTAGCCCTTCGAGAGGTTGCCGACGAGGCGGTTGTAGACGTTGTCGATGCGCGTCAGGCGGCAGATCTCGCCGATGTGCTGCTTGCGGTCGAGCTTCACGCCCTTGAGCTCATACATAAAATTGAGGTATTCCTTCACCGTCATGTCGAGATACAGCGGCGGCTGTTCCGGCAGGTAGCCGATGAGCCGCTTGACCTCGTTCGGGTTCTCCAGCGTGCTCTTGCCCTGCACGGAGACCGAACCGCCGGTGGCGGAGAGATACCCCGTGATGATGTTCATGGTGGTGGATTTGCCCGCGCCGTTCGGCCCGAGGAAGCCGACGATCGTCCCTTCCTCCACCGTGAAGCTGACGTCGTCCAGCGCGGTGTTCGTGCCGTAGCGCTTTGTGAGGTTCTTGACCTCGATCATACTGCATTACCGTCCTTTCTCTGGCCGCGAGGGGATGACGCGGACAGGGGAATTGCTTCAAAAAAGATTCAGATCTATCTGCTTCGCAGTCTTTTCCTCCGGACGCCCCCAAAAACGGGCGAGGGGAACGTCCGCCTTTCAGCATACCGTCTCTCTGTGACGCTTACGTGAAAAGCGGGAAAAGAAATGCGAATAATCTGTGAATTTTTGCGCGCTCAAAGCGCCTGCAGCGCGCGCAGCGCCGCGGAGACGTCCGGCGCGCCGAACACGCTCGTCCCGGCGACGAGGATGTCCGCGCCCGCGTCCCGGCAGATCTTCGCGGTCTCCATGTTGATCCCGCCGTCCACCTCGAGCAGCACGCCCGGCGCGGCACACTTCAAAAAGCGCAGCTTTTCCGTCTGCTCTGCCATGAACCGCTGGCCGCCGAACCCGGGCTCGACCGTCATGACGAGCACCATGCCGCAAAGCGGCAGGAAGGGCAGGAGCGATTCGACGGGCGTCCCCGGCTTTAAGCTGATGCCCGGCTGCATACCCATCTCCCGGATCTCCTGGAGGGTCGCGGCGACGTCGTCCGCGCATTCCGCGTGGACCGTGATGCCGTCGGCCCCGGCCCGCTGGAACGCTTCGAGGTACCGGCGCGGATGGGTGAGCATCAGGTGAACGTCAAAAAACAGCGGGCTTTGCGGCCGAAGGGCCCGGACGATGTCCGGGCCGAAGCTGATGTTCGGCACGAAATGCCCGTCCATGATGTCGAGGTGGAGCATATCCGCCGCTTCCACGGCTTTCACGCTCTCCCCGAGGCGCAGATAATCCGCCGCGAGGACGGAGGGGGCGATCTTCATATACAACTCCTTCTGAACGGGGACCGTTCGAGCCCGCGCGAATCGCGGGCGTTTATCCGAGAAGCATCTGGCCGAGCACGGTGAAGACCGGGACGGTCAGGAGCGAGAGCGCCGTCGAAACGGCGACGCTCTTCGACGCGAGCTCGGCGTCTCTGCCGTATTCCACGGCGAAGAGGACGCAGTTCGCCGCGACGGGCGTCGCGGACTGGATCAGCGAGCTCATGAGGAGCGGCGCGGTCGGCCGCACGGCGGCGAGCACCGCGAGGTACACCGCCGGGCAAAGCAGCAGGCGGATCGCCGCCATCTTGTACACCGCGAGGTCCGAAAGGAACTCCCTCGGCTTCACGCGCGCGATGTACCCGCCGACGACCATCATCGCGAGCGGCGTGTTGAGGTCCGCGAGCATCGAGACGGGCGAGGCGATCACATCCGGCAAGCGGATGCGCAGGAAATAGATCGGCAGACCGATCGCGAGCCCGATGATGCCGGGGTTGAGGATCAGCGACTTCACGCGGATCTTGCCGCCGCCCATCATCAGGTATCCGTATGTCCAGCAGATGAGGTTGAACATCGCGACGAAGAACGAGCCGTAGAGCACGCCCTCGGCACCGAGGATGCTCTCGATCAGCGGGAAGCCCATGAACCCGGCGTTCGAGAAAATGATCGAGAACCGCAGCACCTTCTGCCGCGACGCGGGCTCCTTCCGGAAAAAGAGATAGCTCAGCGCGATCGCGAGGCCCATCGCGACCGCCGGAAGGAGGATCGCGAGGAGCACGCCCGTGAGATCGAGGTGGCCGATGTCCGGGGAGAGAAAGGAATTCACGATGAGGCATGGGGTGACGATGTGGAGCAGGAGCGTGGTGATCTCGGAGAGCGCGTTCTGGCTGAGGATGCGCAGCTTCGAGATGACGACGCCGAGCACCACCAGCACGAGGATGACCGCCACCTTCCCCGCCACGGTCAAAAGGGCGTCCATGTCAGTCCCCCTTCTTCGCTTTTTCGGTGTTCTTCCGGTTCTCCCGCCAGAACACCGCAGCGCAGATCACGAGCACGGCCGCAGTCAGCACGCGGATGACGAGCCCGGGGACCCCGTTGAAAAGATCCCACGCGGGAAACGCCGTCGCGCCGAGCCACCAGAGCCCGAGCACCTCAAAGAAGATCCCCGCGATCAGAAAGACGCGGTTCTCCTTCCGCAGCCGCGTCATCAGAATGACACCGGCGACGATCCAGATCGCGGCATACAGATATCCCATGTGCACCTCGAATTTCCCGCGGAAAAACCGCGTGTCCCTAAAAACCCACTCTATTATAACCGAAAGCACTCAAAATAGCAAGAGGGGATTCCCCGCTTGCGCGGTTTTTCGCGCGGGGGTTCGGCCCGCAAGGGTGAAGCGCCCTTGGAAGAGCGCGGCAGGACGTGAGAAAGAAAAGAGCGCGCTGGGAAAGGAACGCTCGGAGGGGGCGCGCTGGGTGCAAAGATAGGCGCGGCCCGCGAGAGCGGGGCGTAGCCATAAATGGCGCGGAAAGCAAAAGAGCGCGCCGCGAGAAACGCGCTGGGGTGCGCGGGCGGAGCCTTGGAAGCGCACCGGGCGCAGGAAAGCAAAAAGCGTGCCGGGGATGGCGCGACCTTGGGATGGAGCGAGGTAACGCGGAATACAAAGAGCGCGCCGGGGAGGCGCGCTCGGAGGTTCAAAGATGCAGAATGGAACAGGCGATCTGGAAATAGATCAGGAGCGAGAGGGCGTCCACGATGGTCGTGATGAACGGGCTCGCCATGACCGCCGGGTCGAACCCGACGCGCTTTGCGAGGATCGGCAGCGTACAGCCGACGAGCTTCGCGACGACCACGGTCGAGACGAGCGT
>CANQIG010000038.1 GCA_947623765.1 uncultured Clostridia bacterium
GATCCAGCGGCTGTTCCGCGACGCCGAGGTCGCGCGGCTCATCAAGCGCTGCAACGATTTCGGCGCGGGCGGCGTCTGCGTGGCGATCGGTGAGCTCGCGCCGGGCCTTGCGATCGACCTGAACAAAGTTCCGAAGAAATATGAAGGGCTCGACGGCACAGAGCTCGCGATCTCCGAATCGCAGGAGCGCATGGCCGTGGTGCTCGACCCGGCGGATGTCGACTTGTTCCGCGAAAAGGCCGCCGGGGAAAACCTCGACGCGACGGTCGTCGCGGTCGTCACCGAGGAGCCGCGCCTCAAGATGGAATGGCGCGGGGACACGGTGGTCGACATCAGCCGCGCGTTCCTCGACACGAACGGCGTGACGCAGCGCGCGAAGGCGTTCATCCCCGCGCCAAAGGCGGAGGACGATTACCGCCGCGCGGTCCCGGAGGCCCTGAAGGGCAAGCCGCTGGCGGAGGCGTTTGCGGAAAACCTCGCGCGGCTCGAGGTCTGCGGGCAGAAGGGGCTTGCCGAGCGCTTCGACGCGTCCATCGGCGCGGCGACCGTGCTCATGCCCTTTGCGGGGACGTATCAGCTCACACCGGAGGACGCGATGGTCGCGAAGATCCCGGTGCTTTCCGGGGAGACAGACGACGCGACCGCGATGGCCTACGGGTACATCCCGGGGCTTGCGCGGTTCTCGCCGTTCCACGGCGCGGCCTACGCGGTCGTGGAGAGCCTGTCGAAGCTCGCCGCCGTCGGCGCGGACCCGATGCAGGCCCGCCTGACGTTCCAGGAATATTTCGAGCGCCTGCACGATAAGCCGGAGCGCTGGGGCAAGCCTGCCGCCGCGCTGCTCGGCGCGCTCTCGGCGCAGCTCGGCATGGGGCTGCCGGCCATCGGCGGCAAGGACAGTATGTCCGGGTCGTTCGAGGACCTCGACGTCCCGCCGACGCTCGTCAGCTTCGCCGTGACGATGACGAAGGCCAGCCGCACGCTCTCCGCCGCGTTCCAAAGCGCGGGGGACCAGGTCGTGCTGCTGCCGATCCCGGAGGATGAAGCGGCGCACCTGCCGGACTGGGAGGCGCTGAAAACCTATTACAAGAATTTCCGCGAGCTTACGGAAAGCGGGAAGATCCGTGCCGCCTCCGTCGTGAAGGAGGGCGGCGCGGCGGCCTGCGTCGCGAAGATGGCGTTCGGCAACAAGATGGGATTCGTCTTCAACACGGCCGTCCAGACGCCGGAAATGCTCTTTGCACCGACGGCGGGCGCGATCGTCGCGGAGGTCGCGCAGGGCGCGCTCGAAGCGGTGCAGGCGCAGATGGACGCCGTCGTGCTCGGCACGGTGAACGAGAGCGGCAGGATCGACGTGGACGGCGAGGCGCTCTCCGTCGACGCGCTGATCGACGCGTGGAGCGGGAAACTCGAAAAGGTCTTCCCGAACCAGGCGGAGGCCGTGCCGGTCGCGGTGGACGTACCGCTCTGCCGCGAGCGATATACGGGCTCGCCGGTCATCAAAACGGCGAAGCCGAAGGTGTTCATCCCGGCGTTCCCGGGCACGAACTGCGAGATCGACACGAAGCGCGCGTTCGAGCGCGCCGGCGCCGAGGTGGAGATCCTCGTCGTGCGGAACCTCTCGCAGAGCGACATTGAATGGACGATCGACCGGATGGAGAAGGCGATCCGTTCGGCGCAGATCGTGATGCTGCCGGGCGGCTTCTCCGGCGGCGACGAGCCGGAGGGCTCCGGCAAGTTCATCGCGACGACGTTCCGCAACCCGCGCATCGCGGCGGCGGTCGCGGAACTGCTCGAAAAGCGCGACGGGCTGATGCTCGGCATCTGCAACGGCTTCCAGGCGCTCATCAAGCTGGGCCTCGTTCCGTTCGGGAAGATCATCGCGCCGAGCGAGACCGCGCCGACGCTGACCTTCAACACGCTCGGGCGGCACGTCTCGCGTATGGCGTACACGCGGATCACGAGCACGAAGTCGCCGTGGCTCGCGGGGGTTGAGGCGGGCGACGTCTTCGCGGTGCCGGTCTCGCACGGCGAGGGACGGTTCGTCGCCGATGAGGAGACCGTGCGGCATCTCGCGGAGAACGGGCAGATCGCGACGCAGTATGTCGACCCGGACGGCGCGGTGCGCGGCGAGATCGAATGGAACCCGAACGGCTCCGTCTGCGCGATCGAGGGCATTTTGAGCCCGGACGGCCGCGTCTTCGGCAAGATGGGCCACAGCGAGCGGCAGGGGACGGACATCTGCAAGAACGTCCCCGGCGCGAAGGACCAGCACATCTTCGAGAGCGGCGTCCGCTATTTCAAATAAAATCTGCAGATAAAGGGGTTGTCTCACATGGATATTCTGGAACGGCGCACCTGGGCGGAGATCGATCTGGACGCTGCGGCGAAGAATCTCGCCGCCGTGCGGAGCCGCATCTCCCCGAAGGCAAAGCTCTGCTGCGTGGTGAAGGCGGACGGCTACGGCCACGGGGCCGTGCCCGTCGCGCGCGTCTTCGCGGAAAGCGGCGCGGACTGGTTCGCCGTATCCAATATCTTTGAGGCGCTCGAGCTGCGGCAGGGCGACATCCGGCAGCCCGTTTTGATCCTCGGGTATACGCCGCCGGAAGCGGCCATGGCGCTCGCGGAGAACAACATCTCGCAGTGCGTGTATTCGACGGAGTACGCCGAATCGCTCTCGCGGTGCGCGCGGGCGAGCGGCGTCACGGTGAAGATGCACGTGAAGATCGACACGGGGATGAGCCGGCTCGGCTTCTGCTTTCAGGACATCAACCGGGACACCGCCGTCTTCGACGAGATCCTCTCGGTCTGCCGCCTGCCCGGGCTGTTCCCGGAAGGGATCTTCACCCATTTTGCCGTCGCGGACAGCGGTCCTTCGGGGACGATGGCGACGATGCGGCAGTTCGGATGCTTCAAGGAGCTCGTCGAGACGATGACGCGCGCCGGGGTGGAGTTCCCGATCCGCCACTGCGCGAACAGCGGCGCGGCGCTCGATTACCCGATGAGCCACATGGACATGGTCCGCGCGGGGATCGTGCTGTACGGCATTTCACCCTCCGGGGACGTGGCGCACCCGGAGGAGGGCCTTGTCCCGGTGATGCGGCTGAAAACGGTGGCGGCGCAGATCAAGGAGATCGAGCCGGGGACCGCCGTCAGCTACGGCAGGACGTTCACGGCGAAGGAAAAAATGCGCGTCGCGACGGTCCCGGTGGGGTACGCCGACGGCTACCCGCGCGCGCTTTCCGACCGCGCCGACGTGCTGATCCGGGGGAAACGCTGCCGCGTGCTCGGGCGGATCTGCATGGACCAGTGCATGGTGGACGTGACGGACGTGCCCGAGGCGCGCATGGGCGACACCGTGACGCTGATCGGGCGCGACGGAGACGAGGAAGTGACGGCGGCGGAGCTCGCCGAAAAGGCGGGGACGATCCCGTATGAGATCATCTGCGGGATCTCCAAGCGCGTGCCGCGCATCGACGTGGGGGAAAGGGCGAGATAGATGGCCGCGAAGGTGATCTGCATCTGCGGGAAGCCGTGCAGCGGCAAGACGACGCTCGGGAAGCGGCTGATCGGGGAGCGGCCCGCGCTGCTGCTCTCCTGCGACGAGCTGACGGACTTTCTTTTCGACAACGATCTCGGCGAGCGGTACGACGCGATGCTCGTCCGGGTGAAGGATTATCTGCTGCAAAAGGCGGCGGACGCGGTCGCGGCGGGGTGCGGCGCGGTGCTCGACTGGGGCCTTTGGGACCGCGCGGACAGATCGTCCATCCGGGCGTTTTTCGACGCGCGCGGCATCGAGACCGAATGGTACTTTCTCGACGTTCCCGACGGGGAATGGCGCCGCAGGATCGAGACGCGGAACGCGGCGGTCGCGCGGGGAGAATCGCGGGATTTTTACATCGACGAGGGGTTGCTGCGGAAGATCGAAGCGCGGTTTGAACCGCCGGACGAGGACGAGCGGAAGACGATGCGCGTCGTCCGCGCATGACCGAAAAAGAACGGTTCCGGCGCGGGTCTGTGGGCAGGATATAAATCGGTGTGCTTGTTTGGCGCTTGCTGTTGCGGCAAGCAGGGACAGCGGACGGGACGCTCCGGGCGGGGACGAAGTCGCCGGAGCGTTTTCTTTTGATGCGGGCAGAAGCTTCGGAAATAAAATCGGTGAACGGTCTTCAGGGACCGTGGATTGTTTTCAGCAGGTGGTATAATAAAATCGAGCGGGATGTTCGGCAAATCGGAAGACGGAGGCGGTTTATACGGATGGATTGAAAATCACAAAAGTGGACAAAGGCACAGCCTTGGCAGATATGCTGATATGTTTCGTTGAAAATTTCTCATGGGAAGACGTAAAAGAGCATATGTTGGGCGAACTGAGGGCGTGGACATTTACGGATTGGGAGACCCCGTTTGTTGCGACCGTAGATGATCGGATCGTGGGAACGACCTACATCCGGAAGCAAGACTATTATCCGCTGCCGGAAATCTGTCCGTGGGTATCGGGTGTTTTTGTATCGGAAGAATATCGCGGGCATAGGATCAGCGAAAAACTGATCGCCTTTGCAAACGACTATGCAAAGAAAAATGGATTCGATAAAACATATATCCCATCCATACATATCGGTCTATATGAGAAGTATGGATATAGGTATCTCAGGGATATTGTCAATTATGGCGGCGGAACGGACCGGTTGTATGTCAAAGAAATATAATATAAGAGGGCAACAAGTTTCCGCTTAAGCTGGGTGGTACAATGTTCAATGTCGAACAGGGGCTGTTCGACCGATCGGGCTTCTATGGAGGAGGCAGAAAAAAGATGCAGGTCATCGCGCACGAAATGGAATATAAAGGCGGAGAAATGGCGTCTGATCTGCGGCTGAGACAGTATTCTGACGCCGATTATTGGAAGTACAGAAGCGTTTACGAAGCGTGCTTCCACGATATGAGAGCGGCATTGCAGCGGTTTCCTGTCGATATTTGCGCGAGTCGGGAAAAGCTGGAACAGGAAAAAGGGAATATCTATATCCTTGAAGTCGATGGAAAACTCATCGGCTCGGTTGCGATATACGGAAATGAGATCGATGATTTGATCGTGGCAAAGGACTTTCAACGGCGAGGGTATGGCGAGGCGTTGCTGCGGTTTGCGGTCTCTTTCCTGCAAAGAAGCCATATTGCCCCGATCCGGCTTCACGTTGCCGATTGGAATCAAGGGGCGATCAAGATGTATTTGAAAAACGGATTTGTTATCGTCGGTACAGAAGTGGTGGAATGATCATGGATCGGGCAGTAGAATGGAATGAAACGCCGGAGTATAGCAAAAGGAAAAACTAATTGACGGGGAAATGGACAAGTTCCCGCTTGTCGAACAAGAACACAGCGGCCTTTTTCATTTGACTTTCCCTCGGCGGCTTTTCGCCGGGGTCTGTTGTTTTTTTGGGGAAGCGGTTCCGGCGGGGAGAGGGACGCGAGCGGTAAAGTGTTCCATGCGGCAGTGTCGGAAACGGCGCTTTCTGGGAATATGCGAGGCTGGGGCGGATTTGACTGTCAGGGAGGGCGTTTGCGTCGATCATTCGGGGAACTGTGTAACGGACAGTAGATTTCTTCCGATCTGCGTGGTATAATGGGGAAGGTCGAATGGGAGACGGGTCGAAAAATGGGAAATAGAGGTAGACGCATGGAGATCAGAGGGTATCACGAAAACGACGTGCCTGCGATGGTGCGGATCTGGAACGAAGTCGTGGAGGAGGGCGCTGCGTTTCCGCAGCTGGAATTTCTCGACGGCGAGAGCGGCAGGAGATTTTTTGCAGAACAAACGCACTGCGCCGTTGCGGAGGAGGACGGGGCGGTCGTCGGGCTTTATATCCTCCACCCGAACAATGTCGGCCGCTGCGGACATATCGCGAATGCAAGCTATGCGATCGACTCGAACTATCGGGGAAAGCACATCGGGGAGAAGCTCGTTTCGGACAGTCTTGTGCAGGCGAAAAACGCCGGGTTCAAGCTGATGCAGTTCAACGCGGTGGTCGACAGCAACGTGCAGGCGCGGCATCTGTACGAACGGCTGGGCTTTGTACAGATCGGGACCATTCCGAACGGGTTTATGATGAAAGACGGGAGCTACCAAAACATCCACCTGTATTATTATGTGCTGTGATGGCCTCCGGGTTTTGAGACGGAGCAAAACCCGTTCGGAACGAAAAAGCCGGTCCGCGGTGCGGGGTGGTGCGGCGGGCAGCTCCGGCGCAGGCAGGGGCGAACGAGAAAACAGCCGGAAGCTATGCCCCTTGCCCGAGCAAGCTGCGAACCCTAGCCGGTTGGGAAACAAAGAGCTTGATTTTTAAGAGGAAAACGGAATAAAGGTTGAAAAGGAGAGAGCAAATGGAATATTTTCGCATTACGAAGGACGATTTGGATGGACTGAAAGCGCTCCAGATCGGTTACAAACGGGAGATCGGGGAAGAACCGCCCACGGAGGAGAACTTTGAAAGCCTTTCCGAGGCGATCCAAAAGGGGAAGATCTTCTTTTACGGGTGCGCGGATGCGGGGCGGCTGGTCGCCTGCTGTTCCGTTACGCCGACGTATTCCACCTTTCAATACCAGACAGGGGGCGTGTTTGAGGATTTCTACATCGTTCCCGAATATCGGCACAAAGGGATCGCGAGGCAGCTGGTCCGGTTTGCGTATCGGGAGAGCGGCGTGAGTTCTCTCACCGTGGGATGTGCGGACTGCGATATTCAAATGTACCAGTCCTTGGGCTTTTCGGTCCCGCTGGGAAATCTGCTCGCGTTTGAGGGGCAAACCGAGTTTTAGAAAGGGGAGACAGCCGGTGTATCCGAATAGACAGGAAGCGTTAAGTTTATTGAAGGAAGCGGAAGAAAGGAATCCCGGGGCGTGGGGAGACCACAGCAGGACCGCCGCGCACTGCGCGGAAAAGATCGCGGCGCGGTGTGCGGGGATGGATGCGGATAAGGCGTATGTCTTGGGCTTGCTCCACGACATCGGCAGACGGTTCGGCGTTTACCATCTGAAACATATCTCCGATGGCTGCACCTACATGACGGCCCTTGGATATGACGAGGTTGCGAGAGTCTGTCTGTCGCATTCCTTTCATAATCGGACGGTCGACGAGTACATCGGCAGGTTCGACACGACGGAGGAAGAGCTGGAGATGATCCGCAGCAAGCTGAATGAGATGGTGTATGACGATTACGACCGGCTGATCCAGTTGTGCGACGCCATCGCGGGCGTGGACGGTGTGGTGGATATGGAAGCCAGAATGCTGGATGTGAAGCGCAGGTACGGCGCGTATCCGCAGGCCAAATGGGACGCCAACTTTGCGTTAAAGCGCTATTTTGAGGAAAAGATGCGGCAGGATCTGTATGAGGCGGTGGAAAAGGAAAGCTTCAGGCCCGGTTTGGGTTGAACGGTAACGTCCGCCCGGACGGCAGGATGACGCCTGAGAGGGTTCGACGGTTGGAGTTGTCAATGGCGGACAGTGGATTTGTTCACATTTGGTCGGTATGATGGAAATTCCGAGGGGAGAAGGTTCGGCAAAGAAAACAAGGGGGGTGTTTCGATGAAATACGTGGAAAGAATCGCGAAAATAGACCAGTTGGAAAGAAAGCAGGCGATCATTGATCTGCTCAACGGGATGGGCGTGCCATTTGAGTTGCAGAGCGCCCGCGTTGGGGATCATTGTGTCGAAAATATCCTTGTTTCCCGCAATCCGTCGGATGCGAGACTTGTCATCGGCGCGCACTATGACAGCGTGGACAACAGCACCGGTGCGAATGACGACGCGAGCGGGTGCAGCGTGCTTCTGCACCTGATCGACCGTTTGCGAGATTGCAGACACAGCGTGGATTTTGTGTTTTTTGACAGAGAAGAATGCGTGGACCACGGGAGCGAGGCTTATCTCGATCTTGTGGGGAAAGAGCGCATTGCTGCGATGATCAACCTGGATATGTGCGGACACGGCGATTCCATTGTGGTATCCGATAAAGGGAACGTCGGCAGCAAGGCGTTTTGCGGCGTCCTTGACACGGAAATGCTGGAGAAGCATACCGTGACGACCGTGGGATTTTTGCCGAACGGCGACGACGATCGGTTTGCCGCGTGTGAGATACCGAATATTTCTGTTTGCACGCTTTACGGCCCGGATATCGAGTTTTTTCAATATTTGAGCAGACAGATCCAAGAGGGGAAACCGTTGACGGAGGAGGACGAAAAACAATTTCTTTCCCTCGACGTGGTCTCGACGATGCATCTCGGCGAAAATGATCGGATCGCTTCCTGCTGCCAGCTTTGCATCGACAAGGTGACGGAATGGCTGGCGGATGGATTGATGGGTGACGCTGCCCAGTAAAACGGAATACAGAAATAGACCGCTGGCACACCGGCTTTCCGGTGAAAAGCCGGCGGTCTTTTTCATACTGTTTGAGAAGCGGCGTTTTGCGGGACAGATTTTTTCGGGAAGCGGTTCCGGCGGGGAGAGGGGAAGGAAGAAACGCGCGGCATTTTCCCGGGAAAAGGAGAGGGAAGATGAGGACGGCGCTCGCGCGGGAGAGAAGGGCAGAAGGCACGGGATGCGCGCGGGAGGAGACTGTCTTGCGTGGCGCGGTGCGAGGGAACGGACGTGTACAAGCAAAATCAATATCTCGTGGTCGGGCGGGGAAGGGTGAGGCCGCGTGGGAACGTGGGAAATTCCACGCCGTTTTTGGGCGTTAGTGTTGACTAATCAACAAATTTTCGTTTTTTGTTCGGAAAGTTACACAAAGAAATGGCAAAAAATTCGTCGAATGGAAAGCAAAGTTTCTTTTTTAATTCTCATGAGGAATTAAAAGCGAAGCTATATTTGCTATAATTTGTGCAGGATGTTGCGGCACCCTTTTTCAGCGTGTGTGCGAAAGGCCGCAGCCCTGCCAAAACTCACCAGTATGGGAGGAAATAAAATGCAAAAGCGTATCAGCACATTGCCTTTCCACGACACGCCCGAGCAGCACCAGAAGCTTCTGGAACTGATCGAGAGCCTTAAGGGGGAGAAAGGCGCGATCATGCCCGCGCTGCACGGCGCGCAGGACATCTACGGCTATCTGCCGATCGAGGTCCAGAAGGAGATCGCGTCCGGTTTGAACGTCTCTCTGGAGGAGGTCTTCGGTGTTTCGACCTTCTATTCGCAGTTCTCTCTGACCCCGAAGGGCAAGTACAACATCTCTGTGTGCCTCGGCACGGCGTGCTATGTCAAGGGTTCTCAGAAGGTCCTCGACCGCCTCGTCGCGAAGCTGGGCATCCAGCCGGAGGAGTGTACCGCAGACGGGATGTTCTCCCTGACCGCGTGCCGCTGCGTCGGCGCGTGCGGCCTCGCACCGGTCATGACGATCAACGACGACGTGTACGGCCGCCTCGTGCCGGAAGACGTCGACACGATCCTCGAAAAGTACACGGCGTAAGATCATGCGGGAGCTATCGCTGAATGTGATGGACATCGCCCAGAATTCGATCCGTGCGGAAGCGACGCTGACGACGATCCGTATCGACGAATCGGAGAAGGACGACACGCTCGCCATCACCATCGAGGACAACGGCTTCGGGATGAGCGAGGAACAGGTCCGAAGCGTCATCGACCCGTTTTTCACCACCCGCACCACCCGCAAGGTGGGACTGGGCGTTCCGCTCTTCAAGATGGAGGCGGAAATGACGGGCGGCTCTTTCCGCATCGATTCCAAGCTCGGCGAGGGCACGTCGCTGACGGCGGTCTTTAAGCCCTCCCACGTCGATATGATCCCCCTCGGGGACATTGGCTCGGTCATCCATCTGCTCATCACGTGCAATCCCGACATCGATTTCCTCTATGTCCGTTCGTTCGAGGACAAGGAGGGGAACCGGGTCGAGAACGCGCTGGACACCCGGGAGCTGCGCGAGCAGCTCGGAGACGTCCCGTTCAACGAGAACGAGGTCTCCGCGTGGATCCGCGAATACATCGCGGAGATGGAGGCGGAGCTTCGGGGGAATACCCCGTAACGAAATATCATGCGCCCTGGCGCAGAAAGGAATGGCAAGCATCATGAAATCTTTAGCCGAACTCAAGGCAATTCGCGACCGCGCGAAGGCGGCGGTCAATGTCCGTGAAAACTCTGAGGCGGGCACCCGCGTGCTCGTCGGCATGGCCACCTGCGGCATCGCGGCCGGCGCGCGTCCGGTCCTTACCGCGCTCGTGGATGAAGTCGCGAAGCGTCAGCTCCCCGACGTCATGGTCACGCAGACCGGCTGCATCGGGATCTGCCAGTATGAGCCGGTCGTCGAGGTCGTCGATCCGGACGGCACGAAGACCACGTATGTCAAGATGACCGCGGAAAAAGCGCTGCGCGTCGTGAACGATCATCTGGTCAACCACAACGTCGTGAAAGAATATACCATTGGCGCATATCAGCAGTAAGGGAAGGTAAGGAGGAAAAACAATATGTTCCGTTCCAATGTTCTGGTGTGCGGCGGTACCGGCTGTACCTCCTCGCACAGCGATAAGATCATGGAGAGGATGAAGGAGGAGATCGCGGCGCAGGGCCTCGACAAAGAGGTCAACGTCGTGCAGACGGGCTGCTTCGGCCTGTGCGCGCTCGGCCCGATCATGATCGTCTATCCGGAGGGCGCGTTCTACAGCCGCGTCACCGTGGACGACGTCCCGGAGATCGTCTCCGAACACCTCCTCAAGGGCCGTATCGTGCGCCGTCTGCTCTATCAGGAGACCGTCGTGGACGAGCAGAACACGAAGTCCCTGAACGAAACGAAGTTCTATGAGAAGCAGATGCGTCTTGCGCTGCGCAACTGCGGCGTCATCAACCCCGAAGTGATCGACGAGTACATCGCGCTCGACGGCTATCAGGCTCTCGGCACGATCCTCACCGAAAAGATCCCCCCGCAGCAGGTCATCCAGACCATGCTCGATTCCGGCCTCCGCGGCCGCGGAGGCGCAGGCTTCCCGACCGGCAGAAAGTGGTCCATGGCGGCCGCGAACCAGGCCGATCAGAAGTACGTCTGCTGCAACGCCGACGAGGGCGACCCGGGCGCGTTCATGGACCGCTCCATTCTGGAAGGCGACCCGCACAGCGTCATCGAGGCGATGACGATCGCCGGCTACGCCATCGGCGCGACGCAGGGCTACATTTACATCCGCGCGGAGTATCCGATCGCGGTCAAGCGCCTGCAGATCGCCATCGGCCAGGCGCGCGAATACGGCCTGCTCGGCAAGAACATCTTCGATTCCGGCTTTGATTTCGACATCGAGATCCGTCTCGGCGCGGGCGCGTTCGTCTGCGGCGAAGAGACCGCTCTGATGACCTCCATCGAGGGCAAGCGCGGCGAGCCGCACGTCCGTCCGCCGTTCCCGGCGCTCAAGGGCCTCTTTGAGAAGCCGACGGTCCTCAACAACGTCGAGACCTACGCGAACATCCCGCAGATCATGCTCAAGGGCGCGGAGTGGTTCCGCTCCATCGGCACGGAGAAGTCCCCCGGCACGAAGGTCTTCGCGCTCGGCGGCAAGATCAACAACACCGGCCTCGTCGAGGTCCCGATGGGCACCACGCTCCGCGAAGTCGTCGAGGACATCGGCGGCGGCATCCCGGGCGGCCACAAGTTCAAGGCCGCGCAGACCGGCGGCCCGTCCGGCGGCTGCATCCCGGCTTCCCTGATCGACACTCCGATCGACTATGACTCCCTGATCGCCATCGGCTCCATGATGGGTTCCGGCGGCCTCATCGTCATGGACGAGACGACCTGCATGGTCGATATCGCGAAGTTCTTCCTCGAGTTCACGGTCGACGAGTCGTGCGGCAAGTGTACCCCGTGCCGCGTCGGTACGCGCCGCCTGCTCGAGATCCTCGACAAGATCACGAGCGGCAACGGCACCCTCGAGGACATCGACCGCCTCGAAGAGCTCTGCTATTACATCAAGGAAAACTCCCTGTGCGGCCTCGGCCAGACGGCTCCGAACCCGGTCCTGTCCACGCTGCGCTACTTCCGCGACGAGTACATCGCCCACGTCACCGAGCATCGCTGCCCGGCGGGCGCGTGCAAGGCGCTGACGAACTATGTGATCGACCCCGAGAAGTGCAAGGGCTGCACGCTCTGCGCCCGCAACTGCCCGGTCGGCGCGATCACCGGCACGGTCAAGAACCCGCACGTCATCGACACCTCGAAGTGCATCAAGTGCGGCGTCTGCCAGTCCAAGTGCAAGTTCAACGCCATCGAGAAGAAATAAGCAAGGAGTGTAAGATATGTCTACGGTAAATATCAAGATCAACGGCATGCCCATTACGGTGCCTGCCGAATACACGGTGCTCGAAGCCGCCCGTGAAGCCGGCATCGACATCCCCACCCTTTGCTTCCTCAAGGACCTCAACCAGATCGGCGCGTGCCGTATGTGTATGGTCGAGGTCAAGGGCGCGCGGTCGCTCGTCGCGGCCTGCGTGTACCCGGTCAACGAGGGCATGGAAGTCTTCACGAACACGCCGAAGGTCCAGCAGTCCCGCAAGATGACGCTGGAGATGCT
>CANQIG010000039.1 GCA_947623765.1 uncultured Clostridia bacterium
CTCAGCTCGCGCGGATCGTCGAGCGCAGCGCCGGGATCCTCGGGATCGAGGTCGAGGCGGACGGCGCGCTGGAGATCGCCTCGCGTTCGCGCGGGACGCCGCGCATCGCGAACCGGCTTTTGAAGCGCGTCCGGGATTTCGCGGAGATCGTCTCGAACGGCGTGGTGACGTACTCCGCCGCAAAGCTCGCGCTGGACCGTCTGGAGATCGACGAGCTCGGGCTCGATTCCGGCGACCGGCGGGCGCTCAACGCGATCATCCAGTATTATAACGGCGGGCCGGTCGGCGTGGAGACGCTCGCGGCGGCGATCGGCGAGGAGGCCGTCACCATCGAAGACGTGGTGGAGCCTTACCTGATGCAGATCGGCTTCCTGCAGCGGACGCCGAGAGGCCGCTGCGCGACGAAGGCCGCGTATCTGCACCTCGGGATCACCCCGCCGGGGAATCTCGCGGAGGAAAATCCGCACTTTGAAGTCTGAGAAGAAACCAAAGGAGAGAACGAACATGGGCAGATTATTCGGAACGGACGGCATTCGCGGCATCGCGAACAGGGACCTCACGTGCGAGCTGGCGACAAAGCTGGGCCGCGCGGCGGCCACGGTGCTGACCAGCAAGGACACGCGGCACCCGAGGGTCATCATTGGCAAGGACACGCGGCTTTCGAGCGATATGCTGGAAAGCGCGATGGCGGCGGGGCTGTGCAGCGTCGGCGCGTCCGTGGTGCTCCTCGGCGTGGTGCCGACCCCGGCGGTGGCGTACCTTGTGGAGAAATACAAGGCGGACGCCGGCGTGATGATCTCCGCTTCCCACAATTCCTATGAATATAACGGCATCAAGATCTTCTCCGGCGACGGCTTCAAGCTGCCGGATGACCTCGAGGAACGCATCGAATCCATTATCCTCGGGGAGGTCCAGCTGCCGGAGCCGCCCGCGGATTCCGACATCGGTACGGTCCGGACCGCGCCGAACGCGCTTCGCGACTACATCGAGCACGTCAAATCGACGGTGCATTTCTCGCTGGACGGCCTCGAGATCGCGCTGGACTGCGCGAACGGCTCGTCTTCCATGACAGCGGAGACGCTGTTCACCGAGCTCGGCGCGAAGGTCCATATGCTTTCCGATAAGCCCAACGGGCTGAACATCAACGACAACTGCGGCTCCACCCATATGGAGCAGCTCATCGAATATGTTCGGACGCACGAGGGCGTGGACGTGGGCATCGCCTTTGACGGCGACGCGGACCGCTGCCTCGCCGTGGACGAGAACGGCGACGAGGTCGACGGCGACTTCATCATGGCGATCTGCGGCCTCGACATGAAGAGCCGCGGCAAGCTCAGGAAGGACTGCATCGTCGGGACGATCATGACGAACCTCGGCTTTGTGAAATTCTGCGAGTCGAACGGCATCCGGTTCGCGGCGACGAAGGTCGGCGACCGGTATGTGCTCGAGGAGATGCTGCTCGAGGGATACTGCTTCGGCGGCGAGCAGAGCGGCCATGTGATCTTCCGCGATTTCGCGACGACGGGCGACGGCCAGATGACGGCGGCGCAGCTCCTCAGCATCCTGAAGCGGAGGGACGCGAAGCTCTCCTCGCTGCGCACGGTGATGGACCGGTATCCGCAGACGCTGGAAAATATCCGCGTTTCGCAGGAGGGCAAGCTCGCGTTCTACACGAGCGTGAGGGTCCGCAAGGCGATCGAGGCCGCGCAGAAGGCGCTCGGGGACAACGGGCGCGTCGTCGTGCGGCCGTCCGGGACGGAACCGCTGCTCCGCGTGATGGTGGAGGGCCCGACGCTGGAGACGACGAAGGAACACTGCGATGCGCTCGCCGCGGTGATCCGGGAAGAACTGACCTGATGCGCGCGGCGGACGGCTGGCTCGACTACGAGCTGCTCGACACGTCGGACGGGGAGCGTCTGGAGCGCTGGGGGGACATTCTGCTGATCCGGCCGGACCCGCAGATCCTCTGGAGCGCGCCGCGGACCGATCCCCGCTGGAAGCGCGCGCACGCGCGCTATCACCGCTCGAATACCGGCGGCGGGCACTGGGAGATGTACCGGAAGATCCCGGACGTCTGGAAGATCGGGTATAAAGATCTGACGTTCCGGTTAAAGCCCATGGGCTTCAAGCACACCGGCGTATTCCCGGAACAGGCCGTCAACTGGGACCTGATGGCGGACTGCATCCGCGCGGAAAAAGCGAAGGACCCCGCGCGCGAGATCCGCGTGCTGAACCTGTTCGGCTATACCGGCGCGGCGACGCTCGCGTGTATGCGCGCCGGCGCGCACGTGACGCACGTCGACGCCGCGAAGGGCATGGTCCAATGGGCCAAGGAAAACGCCGAGGCATCCGGCCTCGCTGACCGTCCGGTGCGGTGGCTGGTCGACGACTGTGTGAAGTTCGTCCGGCGGGAGGTCCGCCGGGGGAACCGTTACGACGGGATCGTCATGGACCCGCCGTCCTACGGGCGCGGGCCGGGCGGAGAGGTCTGGAAGCTGGAGGACCAGATCTGGCCGTTTCTGAATGAGCTCATGCCGCTGCTCAGCGACCGACCGCTCTTTTTCCTCCTGAATTCGTACACGGCGGGGATCTCCCCGTCCGTGATGGCATATATGCTCTCGGCCCTGCTACCGCCGAGGTTCGGCGGCACGGTGGAGGCCGAGGAGATCGGTCTTCCCGTGACGGACACCGGCTTCCTGCTGCCCTCGGGCAGCACGGCGGTCTGGCGGGGAGACGGACGGAAGGAAGGCAATTTCTCGCATGGCTGACGCCCCTGCAACCCCTTTTATCACACTGAACGATCTCTGCTTCTCCTATGACGAGGAGAGCGGAGAAGTGCTCCACAACATCCATCTGGACATCGCAGCCGGGGAGTTCGTCGCGCTGCTCGGCCACAACGGCTGTGGGAAGTCCACGGTCGCAAAGCTCCTCAACGGGATGCTGATCCCGACTTCCGGCAAAGTGCTCGTGGACGGGATCGACACCGCCGTGGAGGAGACACAGCTCGACGTGCGCCGCCGGGTCGGTCTGGTGCAGCAGAACCCGGACAACCAGCTCGTCGCTGGGATCGTCGAGGAGGACGTGGCCTTCGGCCCGGAGAACCTCGGCGTTCCGAGCGAGGAGATCCGCCGCCGCGTGGACGACGCGCTCAAGGCCGTCGGGATGTACGCGTACCGGGAGCACGCGCCGCACAAGCTCTCCGGCGGACAGAAGCAGCGCGTCGCGATCGCGGGCGTCATCGCCATGGAGACGCGGTGCATCGTGCTCGACGAGCCGACAGCGATGCTCGACCCGCGCGGCCGCGCGGAGGTCATGGACACCGTGGAGCGGCTGAACCGCGAACAGGGGATCACCATCGTGCTCATCACGCACTATATGGACGAAGCGGTCCGGGCGGGCCGCGTCGTCGTGATGGATCAGGGAAAGATCCTGCTCGAAGGCGCGCCGCGGGAGGTGTTCGCGCAGGTGGAGTTTCTGAAACGGCACCATCTCGACGTGCCGCAGGCGACGGAGCTCGCCTACCGGCTGCGCGCTGCCGGGTGCGACATCTCCGGCACGCCGCTCACGGAGGACGAGTGCGTCCGTGCCGTCTACGCGTGCTATGCGGCGCAAAAGGGGGTGGGCGCTTGAACGTGCTCGAGACGAAAGATCTGACGTATACGTACGGCGTCGGCACGCCGTTTGAGATCACGGCGGTGGACGGCGTTTCCGTCTCCGTCGAAGCGGGGGAGTTCCTCGGAGTCATCGGCCACACGGGGAGCGGAAAATCCACGCTGATCCAGATGCTCAACGGGTTGATCCGCCCCACCGCCGGGCAGGTGCTGCTCAACGGCGAGGACATCTGGGCGAAGCCGAAGGAGATCCGCCGGGTGCGCTTCAAGGTCGGCATGGTCTTCCAATACCCGGAGTACCAGCTCTTTGAGGAGACCGTCCTCAAGGACATCATGTTTGGGCCGAAGAACATGGGTCTTTCCGACGCGGACGCCGAGGCGAAGGCCCGGGAAGCGGCGCGGTTCACGGAGCTGCGCGAGGACCTGCTCGAGAAGTCCCCCTTTGAACTTTCCGGCGGTGAGAAGCGCCGGGCGGCCATCGCCGGGGTCATCGCGATGGACCCGGACGTCCTGATCCTGGACGAGCCCGCCGCTGGGCTCGACCCGAAGGGCCGCGACCTGATCCTTGCGCAGATCTCCAACTATCACCGGGAGCGGCAGAACACCGTCCTGCTCGTGTCCCACTCGATGGAGGACATCGGGCGCACAGCGGACCGCGTGCTTGTCATGAACCGGGGCAAAGCGGAATTTCTCGGCCCGACGCGGCGCATCTTCGCGGAAGGGCAGGAGCTCTCCGAAATGGGTCTGCGCCTGCCGCAGATCACCTCGATCCTACGGCGGCTCTCCGGGATGGGGATGCCCGTCGGGGACACGGTCCTCAGCGTGGACGAGGCGTTTTTCCAGCTTCTGCCGCTGCTCAAGCGGGGCGGCGGAAAGGGGGCGGGCGCATGATCTCGGACATTACGCTCGGACAGTTCTTCCCGGGGAGTTCTGTGATGCACCGACTGGACCCGCGTGTGAAACTATGTATGACGGTGTATTACATCGGGTTGATCTTCTGCTCGCGGAACTGGATCACGCTTGCGCTGACCGTTTTGACGGCGCTTTCCGGCGTTGTCCTCTCCAAGGTCCCGGCAAAGCTCTATCTGAAGAGCCTCAAACCCATCTGGTTCCTCATCGCGTTTACGGGGATTTTGAATCTGTTTTACGGCTCGGGCGAGCCGATCTGGTCGTTCGGCTTTCTGTCCATCACGCGCGCGGGCATCATCAACGCGGTGATGATCGCCGTGCGACTCGTCGTGCTGATCCTCATCAGCTCCGTGCTTACGTTCACCACATCCCCGACGCAGCTGACCGACGCCATCGAGCGCGTCCTAAAGCCGCTCGCGCTCCTGCACGTGCCGGTGCATGAGTTCGCGATGATGATGACCATCGCGCTGCGCTTCGTGCCGACGCTGCTCGAGGAGACCGACAAGATCATGTCGGCGCAGAAGGCGAGAGGCGCCGATCTGGAAAGCGGCGGGCTCGCGCAGCGCATCCGCGCGCTGATCCCGATCCTGATCCCGCTCTTCGTCTCGGCGTTCCGGCGGGCGTTCGACCTCGCGACGGCGATGGAGAGCCGCTGCTATCACGGCGGCGCGGGACGCACGCGGATGAAGACGCTGCACCTCGGCCGGGTGGATTACGGCGTGCTGGCGCTCTGCGCGGCCTATCTTGTGCTCTTTGTTCTTCTGACCGCCCTTCTTCCGGCGGCGATCTGAGTTTCTTTTCGGAAAGGAGGCGGCGCGGTGCCGAATCTTCTTGTGACGCTGCAATTCGACGGCACCCGGTACCACGGGTGGCAGGTGCAGGAAAACGCCGTCTCGGTGCAGAACGTCTTCCAGGACGCGATTTTCCGCGTGCTCGGGGAGCGGCCCGACCTCAAGGCGTGCAGCCGGACCGATACCGGCGTGCACGCGCGGGAGTTCTGTCTCTCGCTTCGGCCCGCGCGCGATATCCCGCCGGAGCGGCTCCTCGCGGCGCTCAACCATTTTTTGCCGCAGGATGTCGCGGTGCTCGCCGTTCGCACGGTGCCGGACGACTTTCACGCCCGGTACCACTGCCGAGGGAAACGGTATGTCTATGAGATCTGGAACCACCCGGTGCGCAGCGCGTTCCTTTCCGGAAGGGCGCTTCACGAGTACCGGCGCATCGACGAATCGCTGCTGGACCGGGCGGCGGCGCATTTTCTGGGGACGCACGATTTCACGTCGTTCTGCACGCTCGACCGGCGGGAGCGGGGGGACCTCACCCGGACGGTCACGGAGAGCAGGGTGGTGCGCGAAGGGGACTTCGTGCGCTTCTCCGTCGCGGCGGACGGCTTTCTCTACAATATGGTCCGCATCATGACGGGAACGCTTCTCGCGGTACACCGCGGGCGTCTCACGCCGGAGGAGATCCCCGGCATTTTGGAAAAGAGAGATCGGAAATTCGCGGGCCCGACCGCCCCGGCGTGCGGGCTCTATCTGGACAGAGTGTATTACGATCTGCCCGACGAGGTTTGACATGGCAAAACGCAGGAAATGGAAATCAAAAGACGACGAACGGCGCAGGGTGCGCCGCGCCGCAGAGGAGGCCGCGTCCGTAGAGGACGAGCCGGTGCGGATCGTCGACGGGACGGACGGCGGTGAAGACGGCCGGGAGGTCACGCTCCGGGACGTTTCCGCGCGGCGGGCGCGGCGCGCAAAGCGCAAGGACACGCCGCAGACGGTACGCATCCTGTACCGCGTCACGTTCGTGCTCGTCGCCGCGGCGCTCGTGCTGATCGTCTTTGAGAACCGCGACCACCTTACGCCGCAGAACATCGCGAACTGGGTCCGCACGCGTGTGGTGGGTTTCGGATACGGCGAGGGGTACCCGGCGGACATCACGGGCAACGGCGCGGACCCCGGGAATCTCGGCGCGGACGACGGGAATCTCTATGTTGTGAGCGACACGGCGCTGACCGTTTTGAACTCGACGGCAAAGGAGCTTTTCACCGCGCGCCACAGCTACAACGCGCCAGCGGTCGCCGCCTCGAACAGCCGCTTTCTGATCTACAACATGGGCGGGAACGGCTACCGGGTGGAGACGGCTTCCGGGACGCTGGTCTCCGGCGCGACAGAGACGGACATCACCGTCGGGACGATCTGCAGCACGGGAAAGTTCGCGCTCTGCGTCCAGCCGACGGATTACGCCTCCCGACTCCTTGTCTATAAGAGCGACGGGACGCTGCAGTACCAGTATGACTTCGCGGATACGCACATCACGGCGGTCGCGCTCAACAGCGACGGCACGCGCGGCGCGGTCGCGGCGGTGACGAGCCGCAGCGGCGAGCTCGTCACCGAGATCACGCTCTTGGATTTTTCCTCGACGAGCCCGCTCTCCGTGTTCGAGACACGGGGCAACCTGATCTTCGGGCTGCTCTGGTCGAGGAGCGGAAAGATCCTCGCGGTGGGAGACGCGGGCGTTCTCGTCGGCGACGGAAACGGCTTCGACGCTTACGACTACGGGGGCGGCACGGTCACGGCGTACTGCCTGACGGAGACCCGTGCGATCGTCTCCGTCTCGAATTACGATTACGGCGGTGACTGTACGCTGCTGATCTTCCGGGACAGCGCGACGCCTGTGACGGCGCAGCTGCCGCAGCGCGCCTCCTGGCTCTCGAGCGCGGGCGGAAAGGTCGCGGCGCTCCTCCCCGGCGAGGTGGTCTCCGTGGACCTTACGACGGGGAACACGGAGGCTTCCTGCGAGGCACAGAACGACACGAAAGCCGTTGCAATGGCGGACGAAGGGTCCGTCTACCTGCTCGGCGTGCGGGAGCTGCGCAGGGAGAATCTTTCCGTAAAGCGGGAGGTCCCGGACAGCGCGGAATGAGGCTTGCGCTGTGCCGTGTTTCGTGATATACTTATTCTTGCGGCGTTTATCCGCCGGGGAAAGAGGAGATACTATGAAATATATCCTGGATATTGCCGCGCTCGCCGCGTTCGTGATCTTTGCGGCGGTCGGCGCGAAAAAGGGCCTCATCAAGGCGTGCGCGGACTTCCTCGGCGGTGTGATCGCGATGGTCGGCGCGGCGATGCTCAGCACGCCTGCGGCGCAGTGGGTCTTTGAGACGTTTTTCCGCACGTCGCTCGAGGAGAAGATCGCGTCGCTCGTGGAGGGACTGACCGTCGGCGAGGCGGTGCAGGCGGTCTTTTCGGCGTTCCCCGATGTGATCCGGCGCGGGTTGGAAGCAGCGCAGATCACGCAGGGAAGCGTGGTGGCGCAGGTGCAGGACAGCGTGGACCCCCTCGCGAAGGGCATCACGGACGCGCTCGCCCCGATGCTCGTCAGTCTGATCTCCGCGATGGCGATGGTGGTCCTGTTCGTGCTGCTGCTCGTGGTGATCCGTGGGATCGCGACGCTCCTCACCGGGCTGTTCGATCTGCCGATCCTGCGCGGACTCAACGCTGCGGCGGGGGCGGTCTTCGGGGCGCTCCTCTCGGTGCCGGTGATCTGGGTGGTGCTGGCGTGCATCCGCATCTTCACGCCGCTGCTCTCCGAGGACATCGGCGCGTATGTGCAGGTCATGCTGAGCAATTCGGTCGTCGCCGGCGTGTTTTACGAGATGAATCCGGCCTATATGCTTTTGGGCTGATCGGAAAATCAAGACGCCGCGTGGGCGTCGGAAAAAGGGGAATGCGGGATGTCTTCCAAATCGAGCAGGACGAAAAAACCAAGAAATCAAAATCTCACCGTCCCGAACGCCATGAGCCTTTTCCGCATCGTGCTCGTGCCGTTTTTGGCGTACTATTTGATACACCGGGAGCTGGTGCAGGCGATCGTGACGCTCGTGCTTTCCGGGCTGTCCGATATGCTGGACGGTTTTGTCGCGCGGCGGTTCAATCAGGTGACGGAGCTCGGCAAGATGCTGGACCCGCTGGCGGATAAACTGACGCAGGCGACGATCGCGGTCTGCGCGGCGGTGCTGTTCCCGACCGTCCGCGTGCTGCTCGCGCTGCTCGTTCTCAAGGAGTTCCTGATGCTCTGCGGCGCGGTGTACTTGCTGAAACAGGGGAAGCGTCCCTGCGCCGCGAAGTGGTTCGGCAAGGTATCGACAACGCTGTTTTATCTCTCCACCGGAGGCATCATCCTCATGGAGACCCTGCACGTGCCGGAGAACATTTCCCGGCCTGTTTCCATCCTGGCGCTGGGCGTCACGGTGGCGTTTATGATCTATTCGTTCCTGCGGTACTTCGGGCTGTTCTGGAAGATCCTGCATTCCGAAGACAGCGCGGACCGGATCGATCTGTCCGCGGAGATCCGCGCGAAAAAAAGCAGGGGATGACCCTGTGCTGAAAGGAGTTTTGCTGCATGATGATGATGTGTTCCCGGTGTAAGAAGCGCCCGGCGGTCGTCTATGTTTCGCAGTCGAACGATATGCGGCACACGCAGGGGTACTGCCTCGTGTGCGCGAAGGAGCTGGGGATCAAGCCCGTCAACGACATCATGGAGAAAATGGGGATCACGGAGGACCAGCTCGAGGCGATGAGCGAGAGCATGACCGGGCTGATGAACCTTCCGGAGGAAAACGGCTTTGAGCCGGGCGGCGCCGTGCCGTTCCCCTCGGAGATCCTCGGGCAGTTCGGCATGAACGCCGGGGGAGACGGGGCGTTCCCGGGCGGCGCGCCGCAGGGACCGCGTCCCGGCACGGGGGGCGCGCCGAAAAAGCCGAAGCGCAAGCACATCCCTGCATACTGTACGGAACTCACCGAACGCGCCCGCACCGGCAAGCTCGACCGCATCGTCGGGCGGGAGCGGGAGATCGAGCGCGTCGTGCAGATCCTCTCCCGCAGGACGAAGAACAATCCCTGCCTGATCGGCGAGCCGGGCGTCGGCAAGACCGCCGTCGCGGAGGGCCTCGCGATCCGGATCGCGGAGGGAAAGGTTCCCGCGAAGCTGCGGGACCGCGAGGTCCAGCTGCTCGATCTTACGGCTCTCGTCGCGGGCACGCAGTTCCGCGGCCAGTTCGAGAGTCGCATCAAGGGCCTTGTGGACGAGGTGAAGCAGGAGGGGAACATCATCCTCTTCATCGACGAGGTGCATACTCTCGTCGGGACCGGCGATGCCGAAGGCAGCATGAACGCCGCGAACATCCTGAAGCCCGCGCTCTCCCGCGGGGAGATCCAGGTGATCGGCGCGACGACGTTTTCCGAGTACCGGCGGTACATCGAAAAGGACGCCGCGCTGGAGCGGCGCTTCCAGCCCGTCACGGTGACCGAACCCTCGATCCGCGACGCGTCCGAGATCCTTGCGGGCATCAAAACATACTATGAAAATTTCCACAACGTCCGCGTTTCGGACGCGATCGTGAACCGGATCGCGGTGCTCGCGGAGCGGTACATCAGCGACCGGTATCTGCCGGATAAGGCCATCGACCTGCTCGACGAAGCCTGCGCGTGCGCTGCGCTTCGGAACAAGCGGCGCGCGGAGTACGACGACGTGACCGCCGCGCTCTCTGTGGAGCGCAGGAAGGAGACGGAGCTCTCCTCGGCGGAAAACGTGGACTACGAAGCGCTCGCGAACGCGCGGCAGAAGACCGCCGCGCTCGAGCAGATGCTCGCCTCCTTCACGCAGGAAGACATCACGCCGAGCGTCACGGAGGCGGATCTCGCCTATGTGATCGAGCTTTGGACCGGCATCCCCGCCGCAAAGATCGAGCAGACCGAGCTCGGGAAGCTCGCGCATATCGAGGAGAAACTCAAAGAGAAGATCATCGGGCAGGACGAGGCGGTCTCCGCCGTGTCCGCCGCGATCCGACGCAGCCGCGTGCAGATCAGTCCGCGCCGCCGCCCCGCGTCCTTTATCTTTGTCGGGCCGACGGGGACCGGCAAGACGGAGCTGGTGCGCGTCCTCGCGAACGAGCTGTTCGATTCCCCGGAGACGCTGATCCGGCTCGATATGTCCGAGTTCATGGAGAAGCATTCCGTCTCGAAGATCATCGGTTCGCCGCCGGGCTACGTGGGATACGACGAGGCCGGGCAGCTCACAGAGAAGGTGCGGCGCCGTCCGTATTCCGTCCTGCTGTTCGACGAGATCGAGAAGGCGCATCCCGATGTGATGAACATCCTGCTGCAGATCCTCGACGAGGGCAGGATCACAGACGCACACGGGCGCACGGTGAACTTCGAGAATACGGTCATCGTGATGACCTCGAACGCAGGGAGCAACAGCAAGGAGTCGCTCGTGGGCTTCAACCGCACGGCGAACGAGATCAACCGCGAGAAGGCGATGAAGGCGCTCTCCGAATTCCTGCGGCCTGAGTTCCTGAGCCGCGTGGATGAGATCATCGTTTTCCGCGCGCTGGACGAGGCGGATTACTGCGCCATTGCGGAGCTGATGCTCTCCGAATACGTGCCGACGCTCGGAGAGCGCGGCATTCGGCTCACATGGACGCCGGAGGCCGTCGCGCTGCTCGCGAAGCGTTCCTTCGGCGGGAAGAGCGGTGCGCGTGACCTGCGCAACACCATCCGGAAAGCCGTGGAGGACCGCTTGACCGTGCTTCTGGTCGAGCGCGGAGAGGAAAATGTGGCGGGCGTCGCTGTCGTCGTCAAAGACGGCGAGGTCACACTGGAAGCCATTTGAATCAAAAGTTTGAACCGCCGCACCGGCATATGGGTGCGGCGGTTCTCAGTCTGGGGGAAATTTCGTTTATTCTCGCTTATTCTGCCGGGTGTTTTGTGCGGGGGCGTAGAGCCAGCGTAATGAAACAGCGCCCGACGTGCTGTTCGATAAAGAAACGCAAGGTCGAAGTGCAGCGAGAGAACGGACAACAAGAAAAGCGACGCTTCTTCTTATTCAAAAGCGTTGCCGCAGCGCAGCAAAAAAAAGAAAGCAGTGTGACTTTCGACACACTGCTTTTCTCTTTTTTATTGTTGGTCGTCGTTCTGCGGCTCCGCCGTGCGTTTGCCGGTGCGTCCGTGCGGCGCGGCGAAGAGCTGCAGGAGCAGCACAAGGAAACAGCCGCCCACCGCGCAGAGGCCCCGCACGAAGATCGTCTGGGCGATGGTCAGGAAATATCCTGCCTCCGTGAGGGAGAGAATCTCGAAGAACTGCAGGATCATCGCACAGAACGCGAGCGCGTAGGAGAGCCAAAGCATGGTCGGGCCGCCCTTTTTGAAAATGATCCGGATCAGGGGGATCAAAATGGCGGCAGCGCCGAGAACGATGCTGGCAATATCAAAGATCATTAGGAACACCTCCTGTTTTCTGCAAGACATTATACACGGTTTTGCAAGTTATGTCAAGAACGATGTCAAAAAACGTCGACGCGTTTTTTGCCGCAACATTCGGAAGACGCAAAAACCGCCCGCCGGTTTCCCGGCGGGCGGTACGCACAAACGGATTTATTCGATCTCGCCGGCGGCCTTTGCCGCCTCGATGACCTTCTGCGCCACGTTCGCGGGCGCTTCCTCATAGCGGACGAACTCGAAGGAGAAGCTCCCGCGGCCCTGCGTCACCTGACGGAGGAACGTGGAGAAGTCGTGCATCTCCGCCATCGGGACTTCGGCCTCGACGGTCTGATAGCCCGCCGTCGCCGGGTGCATGCCGAGCACGCGGCCGCGGCGCTTGTTGACCTCACCCATCACGTCGCCCATGTTGGCGTCCGGCACGGTGGAACGCAGCGTGCCGATGGGTTCGAGCAGGACCGGGCCTGCCTGCGGCATACCCGCTTTATACGCGAGCGAAGCGGCGGTCTTGAACGCCATTTCGCTGGAGTCTACGGGGTGATACGAACCGTCGTATAGGACGGCCTTCAGGCCGACGACCGGGTAGCCCGCGAGGA
>CANQIG010000040.1 GCA_947623765.1 uncultured Clostridia bacterium
CGGTGCAGGAGGCGCTGGAGTTCATCCGGGGCGGCACAGGCGATTCGATCCGCACCCTGACGGAGAAAATGAACGAGGCCGCCGAGAACATGGAGTTCGAGCGCGCCGCCGGCCTGCGCGACCGCATCGCCGCGATCCAGCGCCTCAACGAAAAGCAGAAGGTCATGGCGAACCGCGTCCCGGAGCAGGACGTCTTCGCGTTCGTCGCGGGCGAGGAGAAGGTCAGCGCGCAGGTGTTCCGCTTCACGGCGGGCCGCCTGAGCGACCGCGAGAGCTTCCTGCTCTCCACCGACGCCGACGACGCGGACGTGCGCGCCGAGTTTCTCGCGCGGTACTACGCCATCCGCGACCGCGTCCCGCCCGCCGTCACGCTGGACGGCCCCGTCACCGAGCCGGAGCCGCTCGTCGAATGGCTCTCGCAGAAGGCCGGGCGGCGCGTGCACCTCTCCGTGCCGCAGAAGGGCGAGCAGAAGCAGCTCGTCGAGATGTGCCGCTCGAACGCGGCGGAGGCCCTCGCGCAGGCCATGGGCCGGAACACCGGCCGCGAGACCTCCGCGCTCGACGAACTGCGCAAGCTCCTGAACCTCCCGAAGACGCCCGCCTACATCGAATCGTACGACATCTCGAACCTCGCGGGCGGCGAGAACGTCGCGGGCATGGTCGTCTTTGAAAACGGCAGGCCGCTCAAAGCCGCGTACCGGCGGTTCAAGATCAAGACCGTCGAGGGACAGGATGACTACGGCTCCATGCGCGAGGTCCTTCGGCGGCGCTTCGAGGAGTACCGTGCCGCCGAGAAGCCGGAGGGCTTCGGCCGCCTGCCGGATCTCATCCTGCTCGACGGCGGCAAGGGGCACGTCGCCGCCGTGCGGCCGCTGCTCGCGGAGATGGGGATCGACGTGCCGGTCTACGGCATGGTGAAAGATGATCACCACCGCACGCGCGCCATCGCCGAGGACGGCGGGGAGATCGCGATCAACGCGAACCGCTCGGCGTTCACGCTCGTCTCCTCCCTGCAGGACGAGGTCCACCGCTACGCCATCGCCTATCACCGGCAGCAGCGCGGGAAACACGCCGTTTCCTCCACGCTGACGGCCATTCCGGGCATCGGGGAGACGCGGGCGCGGGCGCTGCTCAAGCACTTCAAAACGCTGCGCGCCGTCAGCGAGGCGGAGGAGGAGTCGCTGCGCGCCGCGCCGGGGATGAGCGCCCCGGCGGCGAAGGCCGTTTACCGTTATTTTCACGAGGATGCGGATGAAGAAACGTCTGCGGCACAGAATAATGAAAAATAACGGTTGACAATTTTGTCGAATTGTGCGATAATTAAGGAACCTATGGAACAGCCATAGGGCTTTACAGTCGTGTTTTCATTTGGGAAGCGGGAAGCGTCCCGCCTTTACCGAGACGGAAAACGCCGCCGGTCCCACGCGAGGAGGATGTGCCGTGCGCATCATTACGGGGCTGCGCCGCGGGCGCAGGCTGACCGCGCCGCCGGGCGAGGAGGTCCGGCCGACGCCGGAGCGCGTCAAAGAGGCGCTATTCAACATCCTGCAGTTCTCGCTGGAGGGTCGGAGCTTTCTGGATCTCTTCGCGGGGACGGGGCAGATCGGGCTGGAGGCCCTCTCGCGCGGGGCGTCGCGGTGCACGTTCGTGGACAGCTCCAAGCGGTCCCTCGCTTTTCTCAGAAAGAACATCGCCGCCGCGTCGTTTGAGGACGCGTCGCGCGTGTTCGAGGGCGATTTCGCCGCGTTCCTCTCCGGGACGCGGGAGACCTTCGACCTCGCGTTCCTCGATCCGCCGTACCGCACGGGCCTTCTGCAGCGCGCGCTGCCGGCCGTAACAAACCGCATGGCGCCGGGCGGGACGGTGATCTGCGAGCATCCCTCGGACGAAACGCTGCCGGACACGGCGGGAGAATTTCAAAAGGAGCGGACCTACCGCTACGGCAAGGTCATGCTCACCGTCTATCGCCGACAGCAGCCCGGCTGAGAGACGTAAAAGGAGCGGTTTTCGGTATGCGTGTCGCGATCTGTCCGGGCAGTTTTGACCCGGTGACGCTGGGACACATCGACATCATCTCAAGGGCGTGCCGCATTTTCGACAAAGTCATCGTGGCCGTTCCGACAAACCCGGACAAGCATTTCAGCTTTACGGTCGAGGAACGGATGGAGATGCTCCGGCTCGTGACGCAGGGCCTCAACGTCGAGGTCGACTGCGTGAAGGGGCTCCTCGCCGACTATGTGCGGGAGAAGCACGCGACGACGATCATCAAGGGTCTACGCGCCCTCTCGGATTTCGAGTATGAATTCCAGATGGCGCTCACAAATAAAAAACTGAATCCGGAGGTAGAGACCATGTTCCTCCCCACGAGCGGGGAGTATATGTTCCTCAGTTCCTCCATGGTGAAGCAGGTCGCCGGGTTCGGCGGGGACATTTCGCATTTCGTGCCGGAATGCCTCGTGCAGCGGATCCGGGAGCGACTCTCAAAGGAAAGGAATGGAAAGGCATGAGCAACAACCAAGCTGCCGTTGAAGATCTGATCGACGAACTGTACGACGTGCTCGAAAAGGGCTGGAACCTCCCGCTTTCCGGAGGCAAATCGTTTGTCGACAGCGACGAGGCCCGCCAGATCCTCGACGACATCCGGGATGCCATCCCCTCCGAGGTGCGCAAGGCAAAGGCCATCGTGGCGGACCGCGCCCAGATCCTCAGCGAGGCGCAGAAGGAAGCCGAGGGCATCATCAAGAACGCCGAGGAGCGCGCGAAAAAGCTCGTGGCGCAGGAAGAGATCGTCCGGCAGGCGCAGGCCAGAGCCAATGAGATCATGCAGCAGACGCAGACGAAGTATCTCGAGATGCGCCGCGCCTCGAACGAGTATGTGGACAACATCATGCGCCGCGCCGACGAGACCATGACTGCCGCCCTCACCGAGCTGCGCAAGACGCGCCAGGCGGTGAAGGCAACGTCCGCGAACCAGCAGTGACAGGGGCGGAAAGCCGCATTCCAACTCCATAAGGCCGAAAAAAGCCTGCGCACCCCGCAGGTTTGGTTGGCTATACCAGACCCCCACGCGCTGGGGGTCTTTTGTTTTGCCGGAGGGACGCGCGGCGTCCCCCGCGCAGGAAAGGAGCCAGCGATGATTTTTCCCGCATTCGTGCTGCTTCTCTGCGGAGCGGTCCTGCTCTGCATTGCAGTCTTCGCCGTGTGCGGCAGGCTCTCTGAGCGTCGGCCCGCGCGCCGCTGGCTGCCCGCAGCGGCGCTTTGCGCGCTCGTTCTGCTCGCCGCCGCCCCACTGAGTTTTCTGCTCGGGTGCCGGTTCGCCGACCGCGGTGCAGACGCGCAGTTCGACGTTCGCGCGTTTTACGCCGAGGTGCGATCGGTCGGCGCGGAGACGCTTGCCGTGCAGGGCCTCCCAATCAACGGCGCGGATTCCCGGGGCGCGCGCACCCTCCGGATCTACGAGGGGCTTCCCGTCGAACGGGACGGAGAACCGGCTGCGCTCTCGGAAATCGAGGCGGGCGACCTCGTCTCCGTCGTGCTCTTGACAGACGCAGGCGGCACAAAGGAGGTCTTCAAAATCGAGCTGCTGGACGGTGAAGCGTAAACACTTTCCGGCTGCGCTTTTCCACAGAAAGGGAAAGTGCTGTTTGTCGGCCTTTCGTTGATACCGTTTTGTAAACATTTTGTTAATTCTCTGTAAGATTCATTACGGGCGGCGGGCGGAAATTCCATATCTTGCGGTTTTTTGGGCTTTTTTGCGCTCCTTCCGCAAACTTTTCAAAAAACGGAAGTCAACATAAAAAAGTCTTCCGGGCTTGATTTTGCCGAAGGAATGGAGTATAATGTAGGGGTCAAGTTGTCCCCCTTTGCGGGTCGGAAAGAGGTGCGCCATGGAAAACGGCACGTTTGAAAGCGGCGCGTTCGCAGACGGCGCGTTTCGCCATACGCCGGTCCTCCTGCGCGAGGTGCTCGAGGCCCTTTCCGTCGATCCGAAGGGGAGCTACATCGACGGCACAGCCGGCGGCGGCGGACACGCCCGCGCCGTGCTGGACAGGCTCTCGCCCGAGGGCCGTCTCCTCGCGATCGACCGGGACCCCGACGCCGTCGCGGTCCTGAAAGCACGCCTCCTGCCGGACGCGCGCGTGACGGTCGCGCGCGGGAATTACCGGGAGATGGAGCGCATCGCCGCAGAAAACGGGGTCGCGTCCGTGGACGGGGTCCTGCTGGACATCGGCGTCTCGTCGCACCAGCTCGACGACGCGGCGCGCGGGTTCTCGTATCACGCGGACGCGCCGCTCGATATGCGCATGAGCCGCGAAGGACTTTCCGCCGCGGACATCGTGAACACGTTTTCCAAAGAGGAGATCTCGGACATCCTGTTCCGCTACGGCGAGGAGAAATGCGCGCGGCGCATCGCCGAGGGCATTGTGAAACGGAGAGCGGCGCAGCCGATCGCAACGACGCTCGAGCTCGCCGACGTCGTGCGGGAGAGCGTCCCGGCGGCCGTGCGGCGCGCGGAGGGTCATCCGGCGCGGCGCACGTTCCAGGCGCTGCGCATCGCCGTCAACGGCGAACTCGACGCGCTTTCCGAGGGACTGGACGCGGCGCTCCGGCTTTTAAAGCCGGGCGGGCGGCTCGCGGTCATCACGTTCCACTCGCTCGAGGACCGGATCGTGAAGCGGAAGTTTCTCGAATGGGCCGAGGGCTGCACCTGCCCGAAGGACTTCCCGGTCTGCGTCTGCGGCAAAAAACCGAAGGTCAACATTCTTTATAAGAGGGGGCTCGTCCCCTTAGAGGACGAGCTGCGGGAGAATCCCCGCGCGCACAGCGCAAGGCTGCGCGCGGCGGAAAAGCTGCCGGAGGGAAGCTCCGGCCAACGTGAAAAAGGAGCATGATCCCCATGCCAAACACATCGAACGCCTACGACTTCGACCACTTCGCCCCAAAACCGGCGGAGCCCGTCGAGGCGCCCGAACAAGGCAAACGGAAAAAAGAACAGAAGCAGAATGTCACACAGCTTTCCGAGGCGGAGCTTCGCCGGAGCCATCGGCACAACGCGCACGCGGCCCGCACGTTCCTCAGCCTCACAGCGGTGCTTTTCGTCGTGCTCATCATCGGCGCGGTGGTCTTCGGGCAGGTCCAGCTCACGGAGCTGACCGAGCAGATCCACGCGGCGGAGCAGGCCCTCTCTGAGGAGAAGAGCCTTTCCGTCCAGCTCGATATGCAGGCGAACTCCAACATGAACACCGACCAGATCGCGGAATACGCGCGCGACCAGCTCGGGATGGAGAAGATCACCGACAGTCAGACGACGTACATAAGCCTCTCCCAAGGGGACAACGGCACGGTGCTCCAGAACAACGACGGCGCGGGGTTCCTCTCCGCGATCTGGAATGCCATTCTCTCCGTGTTTTCATAACGCGGCACATTTCGGAATACTCATGACCGAGGGGCGGGCTTCCGTCCGCCCCTTCGGTTCAGGGAAAGAGAGAGTTGAGACGCGCAATCTTGACTCTCGTTTTTCGGTTAAGCGCCGGAAAGGAACAACGTTATGGCCGGTTCGCATACTTCAAAAATCTGGAGAAAGACCGTCGTCATCACGGTGCTGCTGCTCGTTCTGGGGTTCGGCGTGGTGATCGGGAACCTGGTGCGCTGGCAGATCGTGCGCGGCGAGGAGCTGCGCATGGACGCCGTCGACCAGAGCCTGCAGTCCACTTCGCTCACGCCGATGCGCGGTACGATCTACGACGCGTCCGGCTCGAAGATCCTCGCGCAGAGCGCGACGGTCTGGACCGTGGCGCTCGAGCCGCGCTCCATCAGCGTCGACGACGGCGACGACGTGAAGATCGCGCAGATCCTCTCCGAGGAGCTCGACGTCGACTACTCGACGGTGCTCGAAAAGACGCACCAGAACAGCTATTTCACCTATGTGAAGCGCAAGATCGAGACGGACCTTCGGGACCGCGTCCTCGAGCGGCTGGAGAGCGAAGGCGTCGGCTCCGGCGTGATGATGGTGGAGGACTACAAGCGGTATTACCCCTACGGGACGACCGCCTCGACGGTGCTCGGCTTTACCGGCACGGACGGGCAGGGCCTCGCGGGGATCGAGACATATTACGACGACGAGCTGACCGGGACCGCCGGGCGCATCGTCAGCGCGAAGAATAGCCTCGGCGGCGAGATGCCCTTCGACTACGAGCAGTACATCGAGGCGCAGAACGGCTACGATCTCGTTCTGACGCTCGACGAGACGGTGCAGAGCATCGTGGAGAAGCATCTGCAGGCGGGCCTTGAGGCGTGCGGCGCGCAGGAGGGCGGCACGGCGATCGTCATGAACGTCCACACCGGCGCGATCATCGCGCTCGCGACGAAGGGGGATTACGACCCGAACGATCCCTTCACGCTCGACCCGGCCGTCGAGGAGAAGCTGCCGGAAAAGGCGGACGAGGCTGTGCAGAAGGCGCTGAAAAAGGAGGACGAGGAGCTCGCGCTGCTGGAATTCTACCGCGACATCGCGATCTCCGAGACCGAAAAGAAAGAGGCCGAGGAGAACCTGAGGGCGTTCCACCGCATGACCGCGGAGGAGATCTCCGAGCTGCGCGAGGAAGAGTACGACAAGGCGTATTCCGAGGCGCAGAACAAGCAGTGGCGCAACAAGGCCGTCAGCGACACGTATTATCCCGGCTCCGTCTTCAAGATGTTCACGGCGTCGGCGGCGCTGGAATCCGGCGCGGCGACGCTCGACACGAGCTACACGTGCGTGGGACAGTGGGATTTCAATCTCCCGGGCGTCGACCCGATCTCCTGCTGGCACGCCGGGCACGGCCTGGAGACGCTCTCCGACGGCGTGACGAATTCCTGCAACCCGTTCATGATCTATCTCGGGCAGCTCATGGGCCCGGAGACGTTCTTCAAATTCTTCGAGGCGTTCGGCTTCACGGAGCGCACCGGCGTCGACCTGCCCGGCGAGGCGGGGAGTATCTATTACGACGAGGATGAGCTCGGCGTGACGGAGCTCGCGACCGAGTCGTTCGGGCAGAACTTCGCCGTGACGCCCATCCAGGTCATCACCGGCATCTGCGCCGTCGCGAACGGCGGGTATCTGATCCAGCCGCACATCGTGGACCGCATCCTCGACAGCGAGGGCAACATCGTCCGCTCGGCGGAGACGGGCTACAAGCGGCAGGTCATCTCCCGGGAGGTCTCCGAGCAGATCACGAAGATCCTGCTCAAGAACGCGACGAGCGAGAGCGGCAAGAACGGATACGTGCCGGGCTTCCGCATCGCGGGAAAGACCGGGACCTCGGAAAAGATCGCCGAATGGGAGCAGGCCAAGCTGGAAGATCCCGACGCGGTGAAGCAGTACATCGTCTCCTACGGCGGCTTTGCCCCGGCGGACGACCCGCAGTACGCGCTGCTCGTCTTCTACGACGAGCCGCAGATCGGCACGGCCTCCGGCGGCGCGCAGGCGGGCCCGTATTTCGCGGCGATCATGAAGGAGATCCTGCCGTATCTCGGCGTGGACGCGAAGTACACCCCGGAGGAATTCGAGAACCTCGCGGCGAGCACGCCGAACGTCATCGGCCGGACCATTGGCGAGGCGAAGCAGATCCTCGAGGAGGGCGGCTTCACCTGGTCCGTGGAGGGCTACGACGGCGACAACGAGGACGCGCAGCCGGTCTACACGCAGGTCCCCTCTCCGGGCACGGAGATCCCGAAGGAGGGCAACGTGGCGCTGTTCGTCGCGGAGCTGACCGACGAGGATTACACGGAGGTCCCGAGCTTCGTCGGGTGCAGCCTGACGGACTGCGAGTATCTCGCGAACCTCGCCGATCTCCAGATCGTCATCACAGGCTCCGGCGAGGGCTACGCGCAGAGCCAGAGCGTCGACAAGGGCGCGCGCGTCAAGAGAGATTCGGTCGTGACGATCTCGTTCGTCAACGATTCCGAGATCGAGACCGCCGCCGACTGATTTTGAAAGTGAAAGGAACCCGATCCTATGCCTACCGTACTGACCGCGCTCGCGGCGGTGACCGCCGCCGTCCTGACGGGTTTACTCGGACGATTTCTCATCCCGTTTCTGCATAAAGTCCATTTCGGGCAGACGATCCGCGAGATCGGCCCGAGCTGGCACAGGTCCAAACAGGGCACGCCCACGATGGGCGGCGTCATGTTCATCCTCGGCTCGCTCGCCTCTGCGGTGATCTTCCTCTCGTTCCTCTGGGGGAACGGCGGCGCGGAGACGCAGCTCTCGCTCGTGAAGCTCGCGGCGGGGATGCTCATGGCGCTCGGCTTCGGCCTTGTCGGGTTCTTTGACGACTATATCGGCATCAAAAAGCACCGGAACCTCGGCCTCACCGAGGTCCAAAAGCTCATCCTGCAGTTCCTCATCGCCGGGGCGTATCTCGTCTCGCTGCGCTTTGCCGGCGCGGGGACTGAGGTCTGGCTCCCCTTCCTCGGGACGTTCGATCTCGGCTTCGCGTACTACATCCTCGCGGCGCTCGTCATCGTGGGGATGGTGAACGCGGTGAACTTCGCGGACGGCATCGACGGGCTGAACGGTTCCGTCACCGCGGTGTACTGCGTGACGTTCTGCGCGATCGCGGCGTTCTCCGGGATGCAGGGCATGATGGTCCTCTCGATGGCGGTCTTCGGGTCGCTGCTCGGGTTCCTGTTCTGGAACTGGAACCCCGCGAAGGTCTTTATGGGCGACACCGGTTCGCTGTTCCTCGGCGGCATGGTCTGCGCGCTGGCGTTCGGCACGGACCGCCCGATCCTGCTCCCGCTCGCGGGCATCATCTACGTCGCCGAGATCCTTTCCGTCGTCCTGCAGGTGAGTTATTTCAAGGCGACGCACGGCAAGCGCATCTTCAAAATGTCGCCCATCCACCACCACTTCGAGATGTGCGGCTGGAAGGAAGTCAAGATCTGCTTCGTGTTTTCCCTCGTCGGGCTTGTGGGCGGCGCGCTCAGCGTCCTCCTCGCGTATTTCGGCTGACCCCGCCGCATAAATTTTCCCAGCCCCGCCTATACTACTCCTGCCAAACTTTTCTGAAGAAAAGTTTGGATCAAAAGACTTTATCGTTGTTCTACGGAAGCAAGGTGGGGTTCGGGGGCTTTCCTGTTTCGCAAGCGTCGGGCAAAAAGACTTTGACTTTGTTCTACGGGAGCAGGGTGGGGTTCGGGGCTTGCCTGTTTCGCAAAAGTATGGGCAAGAGACTTTGACGTTCCCCGTGCCGGCATGGCACGGAGCAGGCAGGGTTCCCGCGAGCAGGGAGAAAACCCGCGCGAGATCGGAAGCAAACGATTTTCACATTTTTCGCCGCGGCGCGATGCGGCAAATCAAAACGCTTTTCTGAAAGAGAAGGGGAAGGAGGAATCGGCATGGCGGAAAACAGAAGGACCGTGGCGCGCGGACTGCGCCGTCTGCCGCGGCGCGGGCAGCCGACAGGCGTCGTCACGCGGATGGACGGCACGAACGTGGTCCTGCGCAGGCGGGCCAAGCAGTTCACCCTGTTCCGGCTGGGTCTCGGCATCGATATGCCGATGCTGTTTTTGATCCTGACACTGCTCTCGGTGGGGCTCGTCATGCTGTTCTCGGCGAGCTACGCCTTCGCGTACTACAACTACGGCAGCAGCTACTTCTTCGTCTCCCGGCAGGGGATGTTCGCGCTCGTCGGCGTGCTCCTCATGCTCGTCATCTCCACGTTCGACTACCACCATCTGCACAAGCTGAACATCCCGATCTTCGGCGTGGCGGTCGGCCTGCTCAC
The DNA here is from genome assembly GCA_947623765.1 of uncultured Clostridia bacterium. Taxonomy (GTDB): domain Bacteria; phylum Bacillota; class Clostridia; order Oscillospirales; family Acutalibacteraceae; genus Hominenteromicrobium. The sequence continues at coordinate 9,771 of CANQIG010000040.1, forward strand.
GGCGGTGCTGATCTTCGGCCCGCTGCTCAAGGTGAACGCCATCGTGCCGAACCGCAACGGCGCGTACCGTTGGATTAACCTGTTCGGCATCATCGAGTTCCAGCCGTCGGAGGTCGCGAAGTTCGCGCTCATCCTGATGTTCGCGCATCTGATCTCGGTCAACGGCCCGAAAATGGCGACGTTCCGCCACGGCGTCGTGCCGTTCTTCGGGATTCTCGGGCTCGTGGACGGGCTCGTCATTCTGGAAAAGCACGTCTCCGCGACGCTCATCATCTCGCTGATCGCGGTGCTCTTGATGTTCATCGGCGGCACGAAGCTGCGGTACTTCCTCATCATCGCGGGGCTCGGCGCGCTGGCGCTCTCGGCGGTCATCTTCTCGGACAGCTTCGGCTACGCGATGGACCGCGTGCAGGGCTGGCTGGACCCGTTCAACCCGCCGGCTGACGTGGACACCTGGCAGACCGTCCAGTCGCTCTACGCGATCGGCTCCGGGCAGATTCTCGGCGTCGGCATCGGGCAGTCGCGGCAGAAGTATCTGTATCTCCCCGAGCCGCAGAACGACTTCATCTTCGCGATCGTCTGCGAAGAGCTCGGGTTCATCGGCGCGCTGATCGTCATCATCCTGTTCGCGCTGTTCATCTGGCGCGGGGTGTACATCTCCCTGCACGCGCGCGACCGTTTCGGCACGCTGCTCGGCCTTGGCATCACGTTCCAGTTCGGCATACAGGCGATCCTCAACATCTGTGTCGTGACGAACACGATCCCGAACACCGGCATCGCGCTCCCGTTTTTCAGCTACGGCGGCACGGCGCTCGTGATGCTCCTCGCGGAGATGGGCGTTCTGCTCTCCATCTCGCGCAGCGCCCCGGTCGAAAAGACCTGACGGGCGCAGTCAACCGATCCTGATCCTGTGGGAGGCATTCCGTTATGCGCGTACTTTTTGCGGGCGGCGGCACCGCCGGGCACATCAACCCGGCGCTCGCGGCCGCAAGCTGGCTCTTAAAGACCGATCCTTCCGCCGAAGTGCTCTATGTGGGCAACAAGGGAGGCATGGAGGAGACGCTCGTCCCGGCGGCGGGCATCCCGTTCCGGTCGATCACCATTTCGGGCTTCCAGAGAAAACTGAGCCTGAAAAATCTGAAACGAAACGCCCAGACGGTCGTCCGGGTGTTTTCGGCGTCTTCGGCCTCAAAAAAGATCCTCCGGGAGTTTCAGCCGGACGTCTGCGTCGGCACCGGCGGATATGTCTCCGGGCCGGTGATCCGCGCGGCGCAGAAGCTCGGCATCCCGACGGTCATCCACGAGCAGAACGCCTTCCCGGGCGTGACGACGAAGCTCCTCGCGAAGAACGCGAAGACCGTCATGCTCGCCGTCGAGGACGCGAAACAGCACCTGGAGCGCACCGACAACTGCGTCTTCACGGGGAACCCCGTCCGCATGGAGATCCTCTCCGCAGACCGGGAAGCCGCCCGGCAGAAGCTCGGCGTCGGCGAGCGGCCGCTCGTGCTCTCGTTCGGCGGGAGCCTCGGCGCAGCGGCGATCAACAAAGCCGTCGCGGAGATGCTCGGGCAGAGCGCGAAGGAAAAGAAATACGTCCATATCCACGGCTACGGCACGCACGACGAGAACTTCCTCGACGAGGTGAAGGCCGCCGGGGTCGATCTCGCGGCGAACCCGCAGATCCGCCTGCTCGAATACATCCACAATATGCCCGAGGTCATGGCGGCGGCGGACGTCGTCGTCTGCCGCGCCGGCGCGATCACGCTCTCCGAGCTCGAGGCGATGGGCCGCTGTGCCGTGCTCATCCCCTCCCCGAACGTCGCGGAGAACCACCAGTACTTCAACGCGCTGGCGCTCTCCTCCCGCGACGCCGCGGTGCTCATCGAGGAAAAGGACCTCTCCGGCGAAAAACTCTGGGAGACGGTGAACGCGCTGCTCAGCGAGCCGGGCCGCACCGAGGCCGTCGGGAAGAACGCGCGCGCCCTCGCGGTGCTCGACGCGAACGAGCGCATCGTGCAGATCATCCGGGAGGCGGCGGGCAGGTAACGGCCCGCCGCGCGGAACCGTTTCCCCGGACACGCTTTCGCACCCGTTCTACAAAAAACGCATACTATGCCGTATCTTTTGCGGATGCGAGGTATGCGTATGGAACTGAACAGTATTTTGGACCCGGGCGGCGCCGCGCCGGAAAGCGGCGGCGTCCTCCTCATCGAGGGCGGCGTGCCGCTGCGCGGCGAGCTGCGCGTGCAGGGCGCGAAGAACAGCATCCTGCCGCTGCTCGCGGCGTCCGCGCTCTGCGACGGCGAGAGCGTCTTTCACAACTGCCCGGAGCTCTCCGACGTCGCGGGGACGGTGCGCATCCTGCGGTATCTCGGCTGCGCCGTGCAGCGCCATGGGAAGACGCTCGTGGTGCGTTCCGGCGCGCTCGACCGCGCGGACATCCCTGACAGGATGATGCGGGAGATGCGCTCCTCCATCGTCTTTCTCGGGGCGATCCTTGGGAAATGCGGCGAGGCTTCGCTCTCGTTCCCGGGC
>CANQIG010000041.1 GCA_947623765.1 uncultured Clostridia bacterium
CCCGTTCTTTTCGAGCAGGGGGACCATGGCTTTGGCGATGCGGTTCATCCAGAGCTGTTCATCGCCCTCGGTGAGGTATTTGTTGAACGGCTGCAAAGACGGGCTGAGGTAAACGGTCGGCATATTCATTCTCCCTTCAAAATGCGCGCGAAAAAAACCTCCGACGACACCCCGGAAACGCGCAGGAAGCGCCCGAGGTCATAGAGCGACGACGGGTCGCGGCGGATCTCGCTGAGCTTCTCCTCGCAGGAAAGCGTCACGCGAAAGCCGAGCCGCCGCACGATCTCCGGCTCGCCCTCGCTCACTGCGCCGAACGGGTACGCAAAGAGCACCGGCGCGCGCCCGAGCTGCACGAGCGCTTCCTCCTGAAAGCGCGTCAGGTCCTCCGTGAGCGCCAGCGCATACGATTCGGCGCTCTCCCCCGCCTTCCGCTTCGTGCCAAAGCGCGCCCCATTCGTCGAATGCATATCGAACGAGTGGTTCCCGATCTCGACCGTGCCGCTCTCCTGCATCTCCCGAAGGTGCGCCCACGTCGCTTCGGCGTAGGCGGGGTTTTCGTCCGGGTGCTCGGTGTAATAATCCGCCCACTTCCCGATCATCGAGAGGACGAACTTCATCCCGTATTTCTGCGCGAGCGGGTAGGCGTAGAGGTAGTTGTTCACGTAGCCGTCGTCGAAGGTCAGGAGCACCGGCTTTTCCGGCAGCGGCACGCCGCGGTCCGCGTAGGCGATGAGGTCCTCGGAGAGCACCGCCGTATAGCCGTGTTCCGAGAGCCAGCGGAAGTCGCTCTCGAGCTCCGCCGTCGAGATCACGTACTGCCCGAGATCGCCCGATTCGACAACGGAATGGTACATCACGACCGGCAGCGTCACGCCGCTCTCCGCCGCAAACGCGCCGAACGCCGCGCCTGCGCCCGTCAAAAGCAGCACGAGCGCGAGCGCCGCCGCAAAGAACCGCGCCGCCTTTCCGAAGCGCACCACCGCGAACACCCGGACCACTCCCTTCTCCCATACGGTATGCGGCACGCCCTGTCCCATAGAACCCGCGGCGCGGGGTCAAAGCAAAAAGAGCCCCGCGCCCGCCGAACGCGGGAGCAGGGCCCTCTGTCTCAGGGAAATTCGGTTTTCGGTGGCGCGGACGTCCGGCTTACCCGGCCGTTTCGATGCGACGGAACGCCGTACATTCGGGATCGTCCGGCGCGTACCTTTCGCGGGCCTCGAACGGCATCACGTAGGCGAGCGCGCTCCAGCCCCAGAACGGGGAGAGCCCCTGCCCGGTGCCGGTCTCGCCGTTGTAATATTCGCGGGTCGTGCTCTCGAGGAGCGCCATCTCGAACGTCTTCGCGGCGAGCGCCTCCGCCTCCTTCCAAAAGCCGTGGCGCATCAGCCCGTGCAGGATCATGTAATTCGTCGGGATCCACGTCGGGCCCATCCAGTTGCATTCGCCGCCTTTTCGCTCCTGATAGTAGCCTGTCTCGTTCTTCGCCCACGTCGCGACGGGGTACTGCAGCCAGAACTCCTCCGGGTTCAGGAGATGCTCCCGGACGAGCCGTTCGGCGCGCTCGGGGCGGATCGTCCCGAGCCAGAGCGGCAGCAGACCGGAGACCGTCTTCAGGCGGTTCAGCGCGCCCGTCCGCTCGCTGCGGTCGAAGTAAAACCCGGCGGACTCGTCCCAGAAGGTCTTCTCGATCCGCGCGGTGAGCGCCTTTGCGCGCGCGGCAAGATCCGCCGCGTCCGCCTCGCGCCCGAGCAGGGCGGCGAGCGCAGCCATCGCGCGAAGCTCCCGCACGAGGTACACCGCGAGGTCCACGCCCTCATACTCCATCACGCCGATGAAGCCGAGGCGCGGCGACTGGTTGTCCATGCCGCTGTGGTCGGAGCCGTCCCAGAACGGGAGGCCGTTTTTGTCCGCGTCGCAGTGGCGGAACCAGTAATCAATGTAGTTTGCGAGGCGGTCGTAGTATTTCCCCTGCAGCCAGCGGCAGTCGCCGGTCTCGCGGCAGCCGAGCAGAGCGGTCTGCGCGAGGAACGGCTTGAAGTGGTGCCGCGGCTTCGGGTAGGCGACGCCCATCGTGCGCGGGATGAAACCCGAGGGCTCCTGCTCGTCGAGGAACATCTCGACGTTCGTCCGGCAGAACTCCGCGTGGCCGAGGTACGAGAGGAACAGGCACTCGAAGTAGAGGTCCCAATCGTAGAACTCGCCGTAGCTATAGCCGGTCACGACGCGGCGGCCGTTGTGGAACCGCACGCCGTGCGTGAAAAGGTCCCGTTCCAGCTCCGCGAGCCGCGCCGCAAGGCGTTCCGGCGTGCAGCGGGGGTCGATCCCTGCGGGAAGAAGCGCTTCGATGCGCATGGCAGCCTCCTCAGATCAGATACGAATACGTGCCTGCGCCGACGGTCTCGCGGACCGCCTCGCCGTTCGCGCCGGTGAGCACGATCTCCGCTTCGGCGTCGAACGGGACGGTGAAGGTGTAGCGCACCCTGTCGCCCTCGTACTTCCAGCCGCTCACGTAGCGGCCTGCGGCGGTCTCGACCGTGGCCTTCGCCTCGCCGAGGCGCTTGTCGGGCATCGGGCGGAGCACGGCGCGCTTGTAGCCGGGGGCCTCCGCGACCGGGTTCAGCCCGCAGACGTCCTTGTACACCCACTCGAACACCGCGCCGTAGGCGTAGTGGTTCATGGAATTCATCGAGATGCCGCTGATCTTCCCGTCCGGGTTCACGGAGTTCCACCGCTCCCAGATCGTCGTCGCGCCCATGTTGACCTCATACAGCCAGCTCGGGAGGTCCTCCTGCAGGAACAGCGTGTAGGCATCCTCGTTCGCGCCGTTTTCGGAGAGCGCCCGGCAGAGCACCGGCGTGCCGAGGAAACCGGTCTTCAGGTGCATCCGGTTCCAGCCGAGCAGCGCTTTGAGCGAGCCGAGGATCTTCCCGCGCGCGTGCTCCGGCGCGAGGCCGAACGCGAGCGAGATCGCGTTGCCGGTCTGCGTCGCGGCGGCGCAGAGGCCGCCCGGCGTGTAGTATTCGCGGCGGATCGCGTCGAGGATCTCCTCCGCGCGCTTCTTGTAGACCGCGTAGTCGGTCGTCTTCCCGAGGACGCGCGCCGCGTCGCGGACGCAGCACGTCGACTTGTAGTAGTACGCCGAGCAGAGGAACGTCACGTCCGTCCCGCCGAGCACCGATTCCGGGTTGAAGCCGGATTCCGGGCCGTCGAGCGCGAGCCAGTCGGCGAAGTGGAATTCGAGCCCGAGCCAGAGACGCGTGCCGCCGTGGGCCTCGTCGTAGCGGTAGACCCAGTCCGCCCAGGTCTTCATGTTGTCATACGCGTTTTCGAGGATCGCCGTGTCGCCCGAGGCGAGGTACGTCTCCCACGGGACGATGGCGGCGGCGTCCGCCCAGCCGCAGTGCCCGCCGGTGGAGAGCATCGGGTGCTCCTCCTGGTGCTTGCCGCGCACCATCAGCGGCGCGACGTCCGGCGCTTTGCCGTCGGCCTTGTTCTGCTCGATGAGTAGGTCTTTCATGTATTTGGTGTAGAACGCTTCGCAGTCCATGTTGTAGTTCGCCGTCGGGCAGAACGCCTGCGCATCGCCCGTCCAGCCCATGCGTTCGTCGCGCTGCGGGCAGTCGGTCGGAACGTCGAGGAAGTTGTCGCGCTGGCTCCAGACGGAGTTCAAGAACAGCCGGTTGACCTTCTCGTTGCCGGTCACGATCTCGCCGGTCGCCTCCAAGTCGGAGTACATCGCCCAGGCCTCGACATTTTCGATGCCGTCGAAGCTCCCGACGCCGGAGAACTTCACGAAGCGGAAGCCGTAGAACGTCGCGACAGGCCGCACGAAGGCCTTCCGCCCGTCGGAGATAAAGCGGTACTCTGCGAGCGCGGAGCGCATATTGTCGCGGTAGAAACAGTCGTCCTGCAAAAGCTCGCCGAACTGGAGCCGCAGCGCTGTGCCCTTCGGGAGGTCGGCGGTGAACGTCAGCCAGCCGGTGATGTTCTGCCCGAGGTCGAGCACGAGCTCGTTCTTCGGCGTCGTGATGACCTTCGGCGCGATCCTGTGCTTCGCGCGGACGGGCAGCGAGAGCCGGTCGGTGATCTCTCCGAGCTTCGTCGAGGTGTTGATCTTCACGCCCTGCCAGTCCGCATACGCGCAGTTCGGCGAGGCCCAGTTTTCGATCTCGAGCGCCTGCTCGTACCGCTCGCCGTCGTAGATGCTGCCGAACGTCAGCGGACACGGCGCGGACTGCCACGTCTCATCGGTGCAGACGACGGTCTCGCCCGCGTCGGTCACGATATGCAGCTCGCCGAGGAGCAGATATTCGCTCGTGAAATTGTTCGCGGGCGCGCCGGGGAAATTCGTCTCGTAGTCGCCGGGCGCGCCGTCAAACGCGAAGCGGCCCTTTGCCCAGCCGTTCCCGACGATCGCGCCGACGGCGTTCTCGCCCTCGTGGACGAGCTCCGTCACGTCGTACGTCTGGAGCTGGATCCATGTGTCATAGGCCGTGCAGTCCGGCGCGAGATATTCGTCGTTCGCCTTTTCGCCGTTCACGTAGAGCTCGTACACGCCGAGCCCCGTAAAATACGCGCGCGCGGAGTGCACCTTACCGGAAACGGTGAAGGTCCTGCGGAAGTACGGCGCGGTGTCTGCGGGCAGGTCCGGCGAGATCGGCTTGCCGCAAAGCGGCTCGTCCATCTTGCCCGTCTCGAACCACGCGGGCTCGCTGACGCAGACCTCCCCGCGCTCGTTCTCGACGGTCGCGCGCCAGAAGTAGCGCGTGCGCGGCTCGAGCGCGAAATCGAGCTTCACGCCGAGCGAGGAGAGCGTCTTCGAGACGCCCGTGTCATAGACTTTCTCCCCAAAATCCGGGTCTTTCGCGACCTCCACGCGGGCCGAGACCTGCTTTTTCGCGTCCGTCTCCGCGACGACCCACGAGACCGAAGGGGTCCTGAGGTCAAAGCCGAGCGGGTTTACGATCCGGTTCGTCTTCATTCGTTCGATTTTCATGGAATTTGCCCCCTTTATACTGAATAGAATACCAAATTTTGGCGATCATTGCAAGTCCTTCGCTGCCCTTCGGCGCGAAAAAAACGGCACGCCCGCAACGGACGCGCCGCTCCCTGTTTTCGCTGGGGCCGCCTATTTCTTCCGGCCTCCGAAATTCCGCAGCGTATGCGCGAGCAGCGCGACGCAGATGAGGCAGGCGCAGACCGACGCGCCGACCGAGATCTCCACCAGCCCGAACGGGCCCGTGACCATCGCGGAGAGCGCGGCTGCGGCGGCGATCACGACGAGCGCGAGATAGACGCTCCTATTGATGATCTCCTGCGGTTCCCTTTTCACCGGTTTTCCCATTCCTTTCCAGCGCGAGCGCGGCACAAAGCCGGGCGAAGTCCTCGAGGCGAAGCGCCTCGGCGCGCGCGTTCTCTGGCAGCCCCGCCGCGGAAAACGCCCTTCGCACCGCATCCTTTTCCATTCCCATCGTGTTCGAGACCGAATTGACGGCGGTCTTTCGCCGCTGCGCGAACGATGCGCGCACCGTGCGGAAGAACAGCGCCTCGTCCTCCACCTCGACCGGCGGCTTTTCCCGAAGCCGCAGGCGGATCACCGCAGAGTCCACGTTCGGCGCGGGGAAAAAGCTCCCGCGGCCCACGTGAAAGAGGATCTCCGGCTCCGCGAAATACCGCACCGCCGCGCTGACCGCGCCCGAGGCGCGCGTCCCCGGCTCGGCGCAGAGCCGCTCCGCCGCCTCCTTCTGCACCATCACGGTGATGCTGTCGATCGACAGGCGCTCCTCGAGGAGCAGCATGACGAGCGGCGACGTGATATAATACGGCAGGTTCGCGCAGACCACGGCCCGCTCCCCGCCGAACTGCTCCGCGAGGAGCGCGGCGAGGTCCAGCTTCATCGCGTCGCCCTCGACGAGCCGCACGTTCGGGCAGTCGGCGAGCGTCTCGGAGAGCAGCGGGAAGAGCCGCCGGTCGAGCTCCACCGCGGCGACGCGGCGCGCTTTTTGCGCGAGCTCATAGGTCAGCACGCCGATCCCCGGGCCGATCTCGAGCACGTTCCCCGTCTCCGCCGCGCCGCAGAGCGACGCCATTTTCGGGCAGACAGTGCCGTCCACGAGGAAGTTCTGGCCGAGGGCCTTGGAGAAGTGAAAGCCGTATTTTTCCAGCAGCGGGCGGATCACCCGCGGATCGGAAAGTCCCTGCACAAAGAATCCTTTCTGGCGCGGTCACCGCGCCGAGACGGCGTAGATCTGCGTCTCCCCGTCGTCGTACACTTTCTCATAGAGCGACGCGAACGCGGAACCGTCTATGCCGTAATCCGAGCGCTCGTAGGAGGAGACCATCACGTAGTCCACGCTATACCGGTCAAAGAGCGCGGCGCTCCCCGCCGGGTCCATATACATGGAGAGGACGGCGGCGTTCTGCGTGCTATAATCGATCCCGTGGAAATAGAGGAAGGTACCGGAGCCGCAGACGATGTTCCTGCCGGTCAAGGCGGCGATCTCGTTGTTGTGCCGCGTCCCGGTGAGGACCGTGTCGTCGGGCTCGGCGTTCTCGCTGATATACTGCGCCGCGTCCATCTGGCTCTTGCTATACAGCTGGTACTCCGCGACGCTCTCTCGGCCGATCGTCAGCACGGCGGAGAGCGTGCAGAACAGCACGAAGAACCACAGTAGGACCCTGCGGTAGGGCAGCGTGCGCAGCCCCTCAAAGAGCTCCGCCGCAAACCCCGCGACGGGGCCGCAGAGCAGGAAATACGCGATATAGAGAAGCTTGTTGTTGTCGTATTCGTTCGGCTGGAACACCACGAACTCGCAGATGAACCAGATCACCACCGCCGGTCCGGCAAGACGGAACGCGCTCCCGCGCGCCGCAAAGAGCGCCGGGATCACGAGCAGCCCGAAAATGCCGAGATTGACGAGATAGAACCAGAAATAGCTGTCCCCCTGATTGCTCCAGTTGTACCAGCCGCGCACAAAGCTCCCCGCGCCGGAGACCTGGAAGAACGTCCAGCCCAAAAGCTGCGGCAGCGCGAGCACCAGCGTCACAATGAGGTAGATGCCCCAGCCCGCAAACGCCCGGCCCTTGCCGTTGCGCAGGACTTTGATCAGGAGGAACAGAAGCACGAGCACGAACAGCCCCGCGAGCGCGGCGGTCGCCCAGAGGAACACGTCCGAGCGCCTCGGAAGGATCGCGGGCACGAGGAACTGCGCGAGCACCGGGATCGCAAAGAGCACGTACGCCCCGCGCTTCGTGCGGTGCAGGAAGCCGCTCTGGTCCTTCGGATAGGCGAACTTCCCGAGCGAGAACAGCAGCCAGACGCCGCTGATGATCCCGAGCGCGAGGAAGGAATGCGTGTGGACCATGACCATCGCGCCGGCAAATACGCCCGCGAGCGGGAAGTAGGACTTTTCGCCCTTGAAGACCGCGCGGAACAACAGATACATCGCGGGGAACAGCAAAGACCAGCCGAACAGCGACGCGCGCTGCGGCAGCATGATGTCCACGATGACGTTCACCCAGCGGATGTTCTGCTCCACATAGTTCGTCGGCGTCTCATAGAACGCGGAGAAGATCCGCAGGAAGTTCTGGGGATTGTCGCGGCTCCCGCTGAGGAAATACGCGAACCCGAAACCGCCGTTCAGGAAGAACAGCATCATCGCGACGGAGACCGGGCCGGGCTTTTTCAGCCACATACAGAAGAGCAGCCAGCCGCCGAAGAAGACGTGCGCGGCGGCGAGGAGCATCGGCAGCGCATAGGCGAGCAAGAGCGGCGCGCCGAGCAGATAGAGGCTCGAGGAAATGCTGTCCGAGAGGAACGGGTACCCGAGCTGCGTCCCCGGGAGGATGGAGTATTCCGGCGGGAAGAAGCCCTGCTCCGCGATGCTCGTGATGAAGCCGAGGTGCATATTCATGTCGCCGTAGGTGCACTGGCTGGAATAGATCGCGCCGTCCCGGTACCGGAACCCGTGGAACACGAGGAACACGAACAGCAGCCAGAGCGCAAAGGGGAACAGCACGTCGGGCCGCTCCCGCAGAAAGTCGCCAAGGTGCATTTTCGGGGCCGCCGCGAACTTCGGTCGGTGCAGGAACCAGACCGCCGCGCCCGCCGCTGCGACCGTCAGCGCGGCCGCGATGTGCGCCGCCGCCGTAAACCCGAAGAGAAACGCCCAAAGCGCCGGGATCCACATCAAAAGGAGATTCCCGAACGCGCTCCCGATCAGGAGGCGGGGGACCATCCGCTCCTCCTCCCGGAGGACCGAGGAGACAAAGAAGACGCCCGCGAGCTGGAACAGCAGCAGATACCCGACGGCCAGAAGGCCGCCCATTGCGCTTCCGTTCATTTCGGTACCGTCCCCTTTCCTTGCAAAAGATTTTCTTCCTCCATTATACCAGCACAAAACCCAAAAGTAAAGCGCTTTTCCCCTTGCGGGCGGGATGAAATTCGGTTATAATGATGGTATCGATCCAAAAAAGGAGTGCTTCGTGTATGAATACCGCGAAAGAACGGAGAGACAAGACGAATTATTACCTCGACCTTGCGGAGACCGTCTCCCAGCGCTGCACCTGCCTGCGGCGGCACTACGGCGCGGTGATCGTGAAAAACGACGAGGTCATCTCCACCGGCTACGTCGGCGCGCCGCGCGGGCGGAAAAACTGCACCGACATGGGCTTCTGCCTGCGGGAAAAGATGGCCATCCCGCGCGGGGAACGCTATGAGCTCTGCCGCAGCGTCCACGCCGAGGCGAACGCGATCATCAGCGCGCCGCGCGACAAGATGATCGACGCCACGCTCTATCTCGTCGGCCGGGAATGCTCCACCGGGGAATACATCCAAAACGCCGTCTGCTGCTCGATGTGCAAGCGGCTCGTCATCAACGCGGGCATCAAGACCGTGATCGTCCGCAACGACCGCGACCGCTACCGCACGATCGACGTCGCGGACTGGGTCGTCCACGACGAATCCGTCGAGGGCGTGTTCGGGTACTGAGCCGAACGGGAGCGCCGCATGAAAAAGAACGCCCCGCGCGCGGACCGCGTCGCAGCCGTCGACGGTCTCCGCGCGCTCTCCATGCTCGCCGTGATGGGCTTTCACTTCTGGCAGCAGTCGTGGCTGCAGGGGATCTTCCCCGCCGACCTGCTCGCCCCGCTCGGCGTGTCGAATTTCAGCCTCACCTGGATCCCGCGGACAGGGTATCTCTTCGTCGACGTCCTGCTTCTGATCTCGGGCTTCTGCCTTTTTCTGCCCGAGGCGCGCCGGATGGCGGACCCGCTCGCGCCCGCACCGGACGCGCCGGGCGTCTACTTCAAAAAGCGGCTCGTGCGCATCCTGCCGTGCTACTGGCTGGTGCTCGCGGTGTTCCTGCTCTTTTGGGTGCGCCCGTCGAATTACGCGAGCCCCGGCGATTTCTGGCTGGACACGCTCTCGCATTTCACCTGCACACAGGTCTTCTTTCCGAAGGCGTATTACTTCACCCAGTTCCCGACGAGCCTCTGGACGGTCAGCGTGGAGATGCAGTTCTACCTGATCTTCCCGCTGCTCGCGCGGCTCTTCCGGCGCTTCCCGCTCCTCACATGGGGCGGGATGTCCCTTGCCGCCGAATCGTATCTCTCGTTCCGCGCGCGCCTGCCCGAGGGCATGGCGGACCCGTTTCGCATCAACCAGCTCCCGGCGATGCTCGGCGTCTACGCGAACGGGATGCTCGCGGCGGTGATCTGCATGGCGCTGCGGCAAAGCGGCCTGACAAAGCGCGCGAGGCGCGCCGCGCTCTGCTGCGCCGCCGCGCTCTACGCGGCGCTCGTCTGTATGCTGCGCGACGGGCAGGACCGCGCCGCGCAGGTCCAGCGCTGGCAGATCGATTACCGCTTCTGCTTTTCCGCGCTGATGGGCGTTTTCCTGATCCTGCTCGACTGCGCGCCGCGCCCGGTGGAACGGGCCTTTTCGAGCCGCGCGGTCGGGTTCGTCTCCCTTATCTCCTACAATCTCTATCTCTGGCACCAGACCGTCATGCTGAAACTCAAGGAATGGCGCTTCCCGCCCTATCCGGACGGCGGCCCGGACGCGTACGCGTGGCCGCAGTCCGCGGCGGGCGCGCCGTGGCACAGCGCGTGGCAGTGGCAGTACGCGGCGCTCTTTTGGGCCGTGTCGTTCACCGTCGCCGCGCTCGCGACGTACGGCTTCGAGCGCCCTGTCGCGCGATTGCTGCTCCGCCGCCGGAAGCCCGCGGGCCGTTCCGCGCCGAAGCACGCAAAGTGAGAAAGATAAAGACGCCCCGCGCCGGGTACACCGCCGCGGGGATTCGCTTTATTCTTCATCCTTGGGGTCTGGGTACGCACGGCTCGCCGCTTCCCGCGCGATGTCGAGAAAGGAATATTCCCTCGCTGCGCCGGTCTCCGGCAGGACGGGCAGCTTCTGGAACACCTCTGCGGCCATCCCGCGGCTCCAGAGCATCGGGTCGATGCGCACGGAGTACCCCTCGCCGTTTTCGCACATCCAGTCGGTCATCCGCGCGCGCGGCAGACCGTACGCCGCGAGCAGCGTCATGATGACGCCGCCGTGCGTCACGAGCACCGCGCTCCCGGTCCCCTCCACCATCATGTTTTTCACGAGCATCTCAAAGCCCGCGCAGACGCGCTGCATGAAGACCGCGCTCGATTCCCCGTTCGGCGGGGCGGCTCCCTTTTCGCCGTTCATCCAGCGCAGGAACGCCGGGTCCTGCATCAGCTCCTCGGCCTTTTTGTTCTCCCAGTCCCCGAAATCGCACTCGGCGAGCTCGAAGACGACCTCGGGGTCCGCAGTCGGGTAGAGGACCTTCAGCGTGTCGACGCAGCGCACGCAGGGGCTCGCGTAGTATTTTTCCGCCTCCGGGAACTTTCCCTTCGCCTTCAGCCGCAGCAGGTCCTTGAGGCCCGCCTCGGCGAGCGGCGACTGCGTCCTGCCCACATACCGGCCCTCGAGGTTCCCCTCGCAGATCCCGTGCCGGATCAGGTGGATGACATACGATCTCATGCGCTTCTCCTCCCGCCCGCGTTCCGCGCGCCTTCGCGCGAAAGCGGAAAAAAATGTGCGGTTTGGGAAAAATCCCCGTTTTAGGGTTTACATTCCGCACGATTTATTCTATAATTGATGGGGTAGTTTCTGCACCCCGTCCCCCTCTATTGTAGAGGGGAACCGAAAAAAAATCAAGTCTTTTCCGAGATCCACGGATAGAAAAAAGCGCGGGGCCGCAGACTAAAAGGAAAGCGCCCTGCAAGGAGGACCGATTATGTGTGGCTTTGTGGGCTATACGGGCGGCGGAGAAACGCAGCTCATGCCGCCCGTCCTGCACGCGATGACGGACCGCATCGCGCACCGCGGGCCGGACGACGCGCACTACTACATGGACAATGACATCGCGCTGGGCTTTCGCCGCCTCTCGATCATCGATCTCGCGGGCGGCCGCCAGCCGATCCTGAACGAGGACGGCTCGCTCGTCCTGCTGTTCAACGGCGAGATCTACAACTACCGGCCGCTGCGCGAGGAACTGCTCGCCGCCGGGCACGTCTTCACGACGAAGGCAGACAGCGAGGTCCTGCTCCACGGCTACGAGGAATACGGCACGAAGCTCTTCGACCGCCTGCGCGGGATGTTCGCGTTCGTCATCTGGGACAAAAACAAAAAAGAGCTTTTCGGCGCGCGGGATTTCTTCGGCATCAAGCCGTTCTATTACGCCGAGATGGGCGGCACGTTCCTTTTCGGCAGCGAGATCAAGAGCTTTCTCGACCACCCGCACTTCAAGAAGGAGCTGAACGAGCGCGCGCTCGAGGGCTATCTCTCCTTCCAGTATTCGCCGGGGTACGAGACCTTTTTCAAAAACGTCTATAAGCTGCCGCCCGCCCACTGGCTTCGGTACCGGGACGGCAAACTGGAGATCGAGCGCTACTGGGCACCGAATTTTGAGGCCGACGAGAGTAAAACGCTCGACGAATGGGTCGACGAGATCGAGCGCGTCTTCGACGACTCCGTCGAGGCGCACAAGATCGCCGACGTCGAGGTCGGGTCGTTCCTCTCCTCCGGCGTCGATTCCAGCTACGTCGCCTGCTCCGC
>CANQIG010000042.1 GCA_947623765.1 uncultured Clostridia bacterium
AGCCGCTTTGTTCTTCGCGTCACGTTTCCCTTGTCGATATACATCTGTGCGGCGATCGCGTCCTGCGAGGTCCCGGGGTTCCGGGCAATATGCAGGAGGATCATGTACATCGCGCCGACGAAGCCGAAGGGGCGGAGGCGTTCTCCCATGTATTGTTTGCGCTGGCGGTTGAGGATGGTGATGTTCCGTCCCAAGCGGCGGGGGATCTCCTGCGGATCGAGCCGCGCGAAGTCTTTGGTCTCGCTCATATCGTTTCCTCTCTTTTTTCCACGGATTTTGGTTTCCGTTCCGGACGGCAGACAGCCGCCCGGAAGAGACGGTTCGGGAACATGGTCCGGTAGATCTCGTTTAGAGCATTGAAAAGCACGTCGTTTCCCGGCAGAGCGCCGCGAAGGGGCAAAGCGAGGATCGCGTAATCCACGCCGAACAAAAGGCATCGGGAGTCCGTAAGCACACAGCCGTTTTTCCGATAAAATCGGATGCGGCGCTCGCGGGCAGCGCGATCCTCCGGCTTTTTCGCGCTTTCCGGGTTTTCCGCTTCGATCAGAAACGCTTCCGCCTTGCCGGAAAGCGATTCGCGCAGGAGGGAAAGGAACGAGCTCCCGAGGCCCATCCCGCGCTTTTCGGGAAGGATGGCGAGGTAATCGAGCAGGAGGAAGGTCCCGTTCTCCGCACGCGTGAAAAACGCGTACCCGAGCAGTTCCCCGTCCGAAAGCAGCGCACGGCAGTCGTAAAGCCCTCTGCGATGCAGCTCCCGCATACTGGAAAAAGGACGGAGCTCGGACGGAGGGAAGGATTCCGGCATCGTATTTTCATAAAGGACTCGAACCTCGTCGAGCGTCAGTTCTTTGACTTCCAGCATATTCTGTACCCTCCGGGCCGCAAGGCGGCCGACACGTTCTGCATAGAAGTTTACCACAAATTGGGCGGGCATTTCAAGAGCCCGCAAAAAATTCCCAATCTATTCACACAATTTGGCCCGAACATCTTGCAAATTTTCGGGAAAACTTGTATAATAACGTTGATATTTCTCTATTTTGCCGAATTGCCGTCCGCTTGATCGGAGCGGGATCGAAAGATAAGGATTTTTTCAGAAAGAAGGAGTTAATTTATGAATCCACGTTCGGGGAATGAATCGGGGAAGACCTTTCAAATCAAACGCGCGGTGTTTCTCTGTGCGCTGATCCTGCTGTGTGCGGCGATCGTGCTGCTTTCCGTGCGCGCTCTGTTCGCGCCGCCCAAGGCCGAGGAGGGCGGTTCCGGGATCGCGAGCGGCGCGGTTTCCACGGAGGGGGACCGCATGACGATCATCGACCGGTATCTCGGGCAGATCGAGATCCCGGTTTTCCAGATCCCGCTGAACTCGTATGAGATCGATAAATTCACGAATGACAACGGCGTGATCCGCTATGACAGCGAAGACGCCATGCTCGGCATCGACGTTTCTGACTACCAGGGGGACATCGACTGGCCGACCGTGAAGGAGAGCGGAATCGATTTCGCGGTCATTCGCTGCGGATACCGCGGGAACACGCGGGGCAATCTGTTCGAGGATGAGCATTTTGCCGCGAACTTCGAGGGCGCGACGGATGCCGGGCTGCAGGTCGGGGTCTACTTCTTCTCGCAGGCGACGACGGAAAAAGAGGCGGAGGAGGAGGCGAGCTATGTGCTGCAGCTCCTGAGCGGCAAAAAGCCGACGCTCCCCGTGTATTTTGACTGGGAGCCGGTCGACGCGGAGAATTCGCGCTCTAAGAACGTCGATCCGAAGGAGCTCACGGAGTTTGCCGCGAAGTTCTGCCGCAAGATCCAGCAGGCGGGCCACACCTCCGGAATCTACTTCAATCGGAGCCAAGGGTACAGCGCGTATGACCTGAAAACGCTTTCCGACGCGAAGTTCGATTTCTGGCTCGCGGAGTACAGCGAGATCCCGGCGTTCTACTATCATTTCGACGTCTGGCAGTATTCCGACAACGCGATGGTGCAGGGCATCAGCACGCCGGTCGACATCGACATCTGCTTTAAGAAATACGGCTAATCGCCGTCGGGGCCCCACCAGCCGCAGTGTTCCATGTCTACCCGGCCGTCGGGGAGAAACCGGACGCCTTCCGACTCCAGCTTCTGGCGCTGCGCTCCGGGCCCTCCGAAGATATATCCCGCGCAGAGAGAGCCGTCTTTGAATACCACGCGGTGGCAGGGCGTGACGTCGCTGTCGTCGTTTCGGTGCAGCACGAAGCCTACGCCTCTCGCGGCGCGCGGCTTCCCCGCGAGAAACGCCACAGTGCCGTAGGAGGCGACTTTTCCTTTTGGGATCTGCTGCACGGCGCGGTGGACATTTCGGGAAAATTCATTCATCGCTTTTCTTCCTTTCGGAACAAACCCCATTTTGGGGCGTGTATATTCATCAGGAGTGTGATCTGCTATGGCAATCGTCGAAGTCAATTTCGTCTCGCAGTGTCTGATGCGCACGGTGACGTTCCGCGCCATCCTGCCGGTCGATAAGTTCGGTCCGGCTGCGGCGGAACAGAAGCCGTTCAAGACGCTTTATCTGCTGCACGGCATTTTGGGCAACTATACCGATTGGGTCAACGGAACGAGGATCCAGTCTTGGGCGGAGGAGAAGAATCTCGCCGTCATTATGCCTTCCGGGGAGAACCGCTTCTATCTGGACGATCCGGTGAGCGGAGAGCTCTACGGCGAGTTTATCGGCAGGGAGCTCGTGGAGGTCACCCGGAGGATGTTCCCCCTCTCCGACAAGCGCGAGGACACCTTCATCGGCGGGCTTTCGATGGGCGGCTACGGCTCGATCCGCAACGGCCTGAAATACGCGGAGACCTTCGGCTGCATCACGGCGCTTTCCGCCGCGCTCGTCCATGTGGGCTGGGATAAGTCTGACGACTCCGGCCCGGCGTTCATTTTCCGCCGCTCGTATCATCAGGCGATCTTCGGCGATCACGACAAGGTGCTTGGCAGCGACAAGGATCCGAAGGCCCTTGTGGAAAAGCTGATCGCGGAGGGGCGGCCCGTCCCGAAGATGTATATGTGCTGCGGCACCGAGGACAGCCTCATCGGGGTGAACCGCGATCTGCGGGATTTCCTGCTTCAGAAGGGCGTCGACCTGACGTACGAGGAAGGGCCCGGCAGCCACAACTGGGTGTTCTGGGACACGTATATTCGGAAGATCCTCGATTGGCTCCCGCTGGATGACGCGGCAGCCGGAATGAACAGCGGCAACGTCATCTAAATTTGATACTGCAAGACCCTGCTTTCGGTGGAAAGCGGGGTCTTTTCTATGCGATCATTCCGTCGGGATGATGCCGTATTCGATTTTCAGACGCAACACCCGCAGGACGCTTTCATCGATCCTGGATTCCGAGAGCGTCCCGTCTTCCACGGCGGAAAGAATGCCGGAGACCGCCGCGCCGAAATCCTCGGGGACGAGCAGGAGGTCCGCGCCGGCGAGGATCGGGCCGACCGCGGCCTCGGAGGGGGTGTAGCGGTCGGTGATCGCGGCCATATCCAAAGAGTCGGTGACGATCACGCCGTCGAATCCAAGTTCCCCGCGCAGCAGACCGGTCGTGATGTCATAGGAGAAGGAGGCGGGCACATTGGTGCCGGTGACCTTCGGAAGCGCGATATGGCCCACCATGACGAGCGGCGCTCCGGCTTCGATCCCGGAGAGGAACGGGAGGAACTCGCATTTCCGGAGGGAATCGAGCTTCTTGCTGCTTTTTGCCGCGCCGTAATGGCTGTCCGTCTCGGTGTCCCCGTGGCCGGGGAAATGTTTGAGCGTGCAGAGGATTGCCGTTTCCCGGAAACCGCGCACGCAGGCGGAAACGCCCGTCGCTGCGGTCTCCGCGTCCTCTCCGAACGCGCGCCAGCCGATCACGGGGTTGTCCGGGTTGGAGTTCACGTCCGCGACCGGGGCAAAGTCGAGGTTGAAACCGAGTTCCATCAGTTCGGAGCCGATGGTCCTGCCAACGTCATATCCGTCCTCCGGGCTGTCAAGGAATCCCATCGGGGGGAAAACGGTGGTCTTCATCTTGGGATTGTCCGCGACGCGCGCCACGTCGCCGCCTTCCTCGTCCACAGCGATGAAAAGGCCGAGGGGCGACGCGCTTTTCGTCTTTTGGAGCATCGTTTTCGTCTGCTTACGGTTGACGAAGTTCTGGGCAAAATAGATGATGCCGCCGACGGGGTTCTCCTGCAGGGAGACTTCCGTCAGTTCGCCGCAGACCGTCGCCGGGCCTTCGATGCCGGTCAGCTGCTCCGGGGTGATGATGAAGAGCTGCAGGACCTTTTCCCGCAGGGACATATTCGAGAGGATGGAGAGCGCCTGTATGTACGCGGGATCATCGAGCGGTTCCGCGGTCGGCGCGGGGGTGGGGATCGGTTCCGGTGTTGCCGTCGGCTCCGGGGTGGCGGTTGGCTCAGGTGTCGCCGTCGGTTCTGCGGTGGCTGTCGGCTCAGGTAAAGCGGTTTGCATGGGCGTGGCCGTCGGTTTTGTGGCGGCAGTCGGAGCGGATGTGGCGGTCGGCTCTGCGGTCCGTTCAGGCGCAGGAGAGGGGAGAGGGGTATCCGTCAGAACGACGTAGGCCGTCGCGCAGCCGCTGCAGACGGCGCAGAGCAAAAACACCAGCAGAAGGACCGCGCCGAGGGTGCGGCGTCTTTTTTTGAATGGGGTCGTATTCATGCGTATCTTCCTCATAAAACTCCATATCGACCGGGAGGCGTCGAACTGTGTCTGTTCGATGAGAGATCCCGGGATCCCCGAAACGCGGGGAAAAGAAACAAGCCCGGAGCGCGAATTACTCCGGGCTGCGCCTGGTGCGGGCAACAGGACTTGAACCTGCACACAAAAGTACCAGAACCTAAATCTGGCGCGTCTGCCAATTCCGCCATACCCGCGAATTCCTATTCTTATATTATAGCGGATTTTGTAAAAAAATCAAGAGGAAATCAGAAACGGGCGGACATTTGTCCGCCCGCCCTTTTCCGATTTTATTTCAGCGCTTCTTCGAGCGCGGCGAGAACGGCGTCGTAGTCCGCTTCCGTGACGAGGAGCGAGATCTCCACCTCCGAGGTGGTGATGAGGCGAATGTCCGCGTCCGTAACGGCGATCGCGGAAAAGACCCTTGCCGCCATGCCGGGGCAGTTTTTCATCTGCGGGTCGTACACGGAGATTTTGTGATGCACGCTGCTTACGCTGACCCGGATCCCGGTTTCCGCCCGGAGCTTGTTGAGGAGCTCCAGAATGCCGATCAGGTCCTCGTCCGAGATCGTGAACGAAAGTCCGGCGTTTGCGCCGTGATTCGGCGGCATGGAGATCATGTCGATGTTGATCTGCTTCTCGGCGATCCGGTCAAAGACGTCCGCCATAAAGCGCGTAGAGGACGGGCTCCCCTGCAGCGTGACGAGCGTGATGTCGCTGACGGTGCGGATCTCAGTGGTGGGTGTCATAGCGGGGTCCTCCTTTATTTTGCTGCCAGCAGGTCGGACATATCATACAGTCCCGGTGTACTTTTATCGGCGAGGAACAGCGCCGCGTTGACGGCGCCGGCAGCAAACAGCGCCTTCGACTGCGCGGAATGGGAGAGAGTCAGCACTTCGTGGTTCCCGGCGAAAATGACTTCGTGTTCCCCGACGATCGTGCCGCCGCGCACGGAGGAGATCCCGATCTCCTCCTTCTCCCGCGATCTCCGCACGGCGTGCCGGTCGAACACATAGCGGGAGGGCGTTTCGCGCGCGGAAGAGACGGCGTCCGCGATCATCAGGGCGGTGCCGCTCGGCGCGTCGATCTTTTTATTGTGGTGCTTTTCCACGATCTCGATGTCAAAACCGTCGTCCAGCACTTTTGCGGCCTGCTTTGCGAGCTCGATCAGAAGATTCACGCCGAGGGACATATTGCGGGAGTAAAAGATCGGAAGATGTTCGGAGGCGGCCTGCACGGCCGCCGTCTGCTCCGCGTCGTATCCCGTGGTGCAGAGTACGGCAGGGAGAGACCCGTGTTCCGCCGCAAAGCCGAGGATCGGCGTCAGCAGGGAGGGGTGAGAAAAATCGATCAACACATCGGCGGGCACATCTACCGCGTCGATGTCGCGAAAGACGGGATAGGAAGCGGAACCTTCCGCGTGATCCACACCCGCGACGATCTTGCAGTCCTCCCGCGCCTGCACCAATTCCGTGACCGCGCGGCCCATCGTGCCAAGGCACCCGCAGAGAAGTATTTTCGTCATGCGCATCGCTCTTTTCTTTGTGACTTCCTTTGTAAAGGCAGTCTCCTTTTTAGCCGGAGAACGGCTTTACATTTTCAAATGTTTTTCGAGGATCTCGGTGAGCTTTTTGTCATCCTCCGGGGAGAGATCGGTGAGGGGCATCCGGCAGCTGCCGCACGAAAAACCGATCTTGTTCATCGCGGCCTTGACCGGGATCGGATTGACGTCCATAAAGAGCGCGTCCATGAGATCGACATACTGGACCGTCATGGCGCGGGCCTCGGAGATGCGCTCCTCCATCGCCGCGACGCAGAGGTCGTGCATCTGCCTGGGGAGGATGTTTGCGAAAACGGAGATCACGCCGACACCGCCGAGCGCGAGGATCGGCAGGGTCTGCACATCCTCGCCGGAGTAGATCGCGAGGTCGTCTCCGCAGAGGGACACGGTCTTCGCAAGGGCGGAAATATCGTGGTTCGCCTCTTTTGCACCGACGATGTTCGGGTGCTTCGAGAGCGCGAGGTACGTCTCCGGGAGAATGTTGACGCCTGTGCGGCTGGGGACGTTGTAGATGAGACAGGGCGTTTTTACGGAGCTCGCAATGTGCTGGAAGCTCTCGATCAACCCACGCTGAGAGGTCTTGTTGTAATAGGGCGTGACGAGCAGAAGACCGTCGACGCCGCGCGCCTCGGCTTCCCGGGAGAGCTCCACGGCGTATGCGGTGTCGTTGCTCCCGGTGCCGGCGATGACCGGGACCCGCCCGCGGACCTTTTTAACCGTGAAATCGATGACGTTCAGATGTTCTTCTCCGGTGAGCGTCGCAGCCTCGCCGGTCGTTCCGCAGGTGATGATGGCGTCCGTGCCGTTTTCGATCTGGAATTCGAGGATGCGCTCCAGTTCCTCATAGTTGACGGAGAGATCCGGGTGAAACGGCGTGACGAGCGCCACGCCGGAGCCCGTGAAGATCTTTTTCTTCATTGCAGAACCCCCTTCTGTCCAATCAGTCGAGATAACCCTTGGCGGCGAGCAGCTCCGCCATCAGGACGCCGCCACCGGCGGCGCCGCGAAGTGTGTTGTGGGAAAGGCAGACAAATTTATAATCGTACTGGGTGTCGGGACGCAGCCGTCCGATCGAGACGGCCATGCCGTTCTCGAGTTCCCGGTCGAGCTTCGTCTGGGGACGGTCGTTTTCCGTGAAATAGTGCAGGAACTGCTTCGGCGCGCTCGGAAGCGCCAGCTCCTGTGCCGGGCCGCGGAACTCGGTCCAGCGGCGGATGATCTCTTCGGCGGGGACCTTCTGTTCTATGGAGAAGAAGACTGCGGCCATATGGCCGTCGGAGACCGGGACGCGGAAGCACTGCGAGGTGATGGACGGCGTGGTCGCGTTGACAATCAGGCCGTTTTCCATATGGCCCCAGATCTTCAGAGGCTCCTGCTCGGATTTCTCCTCCTCGCCGCCGATATACGGGATCACGTTGTCGACGATCTCGGGGAAGGTCTCAAACGTCTTACCCGCGCCGGAGATCGCCTGATACGTACAGGCGAGGACTTTCGTCACGCCGAGATCCAACAGCGGGTGGATCGCCGGGACGTAGCTCTGCAGGGAGCAGTTCGATTTGACCGCGACAAAGCCGCGTTTCGTGCCGAGCCGCTTTCTCTGTGTCTCAATGACGGCAATATGATCGGCGTTGAGCTCCGGAACGACCATCGGTACATCCGGGAAGGCACGGTGCTGCTTGTTGTTGGAGATCACGGGACATTCGCGCTTCGCGTATCCCTGTTCGAGCGCGAGGATCTCTTCGCCCTTCATGTCGACGGCGCAGAAAACGAAGTCCACGAGGGAGACGATGCGGTCCATGTCGCCCATGGCGTCGAGAACGATCATATCCGCGATATTCTCCGGGATCGGCTGTTTCATGGCCCAGCGGGAGCCCGTCGCTTCCCGATATGTCTTTCCCGCGGAGCGCGGGGAGGCCGCGAGCGCTGCCACGCGGAACCACGGATGGTCGGCGAGGAGCGTCACAAAACGCTGCCCGACCATTCCGGTGCAGCCCAGCACGCCGACGCGATACTGCTTCATGCAAAACCATTTCCTTTCAGAACTATATTGTGTGACCGATTGTGAAAAATGCGGATTGAAATTTCAACGGCCCTGCAATATAATATAAGATATGCGAAATCAGCAAAGCGGTTTCCTCGGGCAAAACCGCCTGTATATGCTTATTCCTATGATACTAGGATTTGCGGTTTTTGTCAATTCCCACAGCGGGAAAAAAGTACCGCAGCGCGCCGAAATTTATAAACGAACGGATGGATAAAATTGTCGGAAAGTCTCAAGACAAAGGATTTTGCGTTCGATCTTCCGCCGGAGCTCATCGCGCAGACTCCGATCGAGCCGCGGGACGCGTCCCGGTTGATGGTGCTGGATCGGAAGAGCGGGGCGATCGAGCACCGCCATTTTCGAGATATTGTGGAGTTTCTGCGGCCGGGAGACTGCCTTGTCCTGAACGATTCGCGGGTGCTTCCCGCGCGGATCTACGGGAAGCGCGCGGACACGGGGACGCGGGTGGAGTTCCTTTTGCTGCGGGATCTCGGCGGGAACCGCTGGGAAGCGCTGGCCGGCCCCGGCAAGCGGGCGAGGGAGGGTAGGCGCTTCACGTTTGATGGGTCGGACATGACCTGCTTCGTGGAGGCCGTTCAGGAGGACGGAAACCGGCTTCTGCAATTCGAGACGACGGGCAGTTTCTACGCGGAGCTCGAGAAGATCGGCCAGATGCCGCTGCCGCCGTATATCAAGGAGACGCTGGAGGACCAGGAGCGGTACCAGACGGTCTATGCGCGGGAAACGGGTTCCGCCGCCGCGCCGACCGCAGGGCTGCACTTCACGCCGGAGCTGCTGGATCGAATCCGGGAGAAGGGCGTCAGCGTCGTGTTTGTCACGCTGCACGTTGGGCTCGGTACGTTCCGCCCGGTGAGCGTGGAAAACATCGCGGACCATAAAATGCACAGCGAGCACTACGCGGTCTCGGAGGAAACGGCGAGGGCCATCCGGGAGGCAAAGGCGCGCGGGGGAAGGATCGTCGCGGTCGGCACCACAAGCTGCCGCACGCTCGAATCCGTTGCGCAGAAACGCGGGGAGATCGTCGCGGACGAGGGTTGGACGGACATTTTCATCAGCCCCGGGTACGGGTTCCGCGCCATCGACGCTCTGATCACAAACTTTCATCTTCCCGAGAGCACGCTGATCATGCTCGTCTCCGCATTCTGCGGGCGGGAAAACATACTGAACGCCTATAAAGTCGCCGTGGAAGAGCGGTACCGGTTTTTCAGCTTCGGAGATGCGATGCTCATTTCGTAGATCGAACGCTGTTTTTCGCAGGGCGTTTTGCGGATCGTGTGAGAGACAAAAAGAGGCTCCTTGACGAAGCAAAAGGCCTCGGGGAACGGACATAGCGGGAAGGGATCACGGGAGGACAGCATGTACGAACTCATCAAGCAGGAAAACGCGGCGCGGCGCGGCGTCTTTACGACTGTACACGGGACGGTGCAGACGCCGGCCTTTATGAATGTCGCGACGGCCGGGGCGATCAAAGGTGCGTTGGACGCGGGAGACCTTCGCGCCGCGCGCTGTCAGGTGATGCTCTCCAATACGTATCATCTGCACCTCAGGCCGGGGGATGAGACGGTCCGCGCCATGGGAGGCATCCGGACGTTTGCGAAGTGGGACGGGCCTGTCCTGACGGACAGCGGCGGGTTCCAGGTCTTCTCGCTCGCAAAGCTCCGGAATATTCGGGAAGAAGGCGTCACGTTCGCTTCCCATATCGACGGGCGCCGCATTTTTATGGGCCCGGAGGAAAGTATGCGCATCCAGTCGAACCTCGGCTCTACGGTCGCGATGGCGTTCGACGAGTGTGTGGAGAACCCTGCGGAGTATGCGTATGCGAAGGAATCCGCCGCGCGCACGGCCAGGTGGCTGGAACGCTGCAAGGCGGAAATGCGCCGTCTCAACGGTTCCGGGGACGCGGTCAATCCCGATCAGCTTCTTTTCGGGATCAATCAGGGCGCGACGTTTCAGGACATCCGCATCGACCATATGCAGCGGATCGCGGAGATGGATCTGGACGGCTACGCGATCGGCGGACTTGCGGTGGGGGAGCCCACAGAAGTCATGTATGAGATCATTGAAGCCGTCGAGCCGCATATGCCGAAGACGAAGATCCGATACCTGATGGGGGTCGGGACGCCGGGCAATATCATCGAAGCCGTGTACCGCGGCGTGGACCTCTTCGACTGTGTAATGCCGAGCCGCAACGCGCGCCACGGCCATGTGTTCACCGAAGAAGGGGTGCGCAACCTGATGAACGCGAAGTATGCGCTCGACGACGCGCCGATCGATCCGACATGTGACTGTCCGGTCTGCCGGACGCATTCCCGGGCATATCTGCACCATCTGTTCAAGGCGGGGGAGATGCTCGCGATGCGGCTCGCCGTTTTCCACAATCTCTATTTCTATAACCGGCTGCTGGAGCGGATCCGGGAAGCGCTGGATGCGGGAACGTACGAGGCCTTCTACCGGGAGAACCGCGGAAAATTTGACGTCAGAATATAGAAAAGGCTTGCAAGTCTTGCGGATTCTTGCTATAATGAATTGAATCATTTGGAGGTGTACAGTAACCATGCAGAATTTTCAAGCGATGACGACGGCCGCCGGCGCCGGCGGCTGGCAGTCCATGGTCCTGATGATCGTCGTCTACGGCGGCATCATCCTCGCCATGTATTTCATTTTCTTCCGCCCGCAGAACAAGAAGAAGAAGCAGGAGGCGGAGATGCGCAAGAACGCGCAGGTCGGGGATGAGATCACCACGATCGGCGGGATCTGCGGCAGGATCATTGCCGTCAAGGACGAGACGGAGAGCGTCATCATCGAAACCGGCAGCGACCGCGCCCGCATTCGCATCAAGCGCTGGGCCATCGGTTCCGTGGAGACGATCCACGACGAGACCTGAGCCGCTCAAAACAGAATAACAGAAGTTCCTCTGGCATATGCATGGATGAATGCTTGTGCCAGGGGGATTTTTTATGCTGCAAATCAAGAAAACGGCGGTCGGTATCCTGCTGTCTGTTGTACTCACCTGTGTTCTGCTTGCCGGAGCTTCCCTTCTCGTCCTGCGAAGCGGGAGCCTGCCGGGAAAATGGTGCGGGATGATCTCCACCATCGTCGGAGGCGTATCCGTTCTCACGGCTTCTATCATCACGGCAAAAATCGCGGGGGAGAAAGGGATGATCCAGGGGATCGTGATCTCAGCGGTATACGCGGCCCTGTTCTGCGCTGCTGTGTTTATCGGGTCAAAGTCCGCAGAGGTCCTGCCGATCCTGCTGCGGGCGGCGGTCTTTCTGATTTGCGGCGCGGTTGGCGGGATCGCTGGCGTAGGCCAAAAAGCGAAGATCAAGTTCTAGAAAGATGAATAAACTTTCTGTGCTTCATAAAAAACGCAACCAAATCGAAGAGGAGCAATGTATGGAGATCAGGCAAAATATGCCATGCATTGCTCTTCTTTTCTACAAGACATTGTACAAG
>CANQIG010000043.1 GCA_947623765.1 uncultured Clostridia bacterium
GATCATCTGCTGGAACGCGAAGACGAGCGTCTGGCTCAGTTTCGGCTTGTCCTGCACATCGTAGATGAGTTTCATAAAAAGACTCCATTCTGTAGTATTTTTCTCCGCCGCGGATCTTCGCCCGCGCGGCCATTTCCCGGTCCGGCGCGCCCGCGCGCACCACGGCCCATTTTACCACAAATTCCGAGGGAAGTCAACCGGAAACAGCACAATATCCTGTGCTTTCGCTCCCAGCCTCCCCGGTCTTTACAGAACGCGCACCCCGGCGGAAAACCGGGGTGCGGAAACGGAAGATCCGATTTATCTTGTGAGGAAGAACATCAGCGCGAAGAGAATGCCGATGATCCAGGTCCCGACGTTGACCTCCTTGATCTTGCCGGTGAAGATCTTGATGAAGATGTAGGAGATCAGGCCGAACGCGATGCCGTAGGAGATGTTGTAGGTGAGCGGCATCATGGCGACGGTCAGGAAGCCGACGACCGCCGCGAGCGGGTCTTTCCAGTCGACGTTCATGACGTTGCTCATCATCAGCACGCCCACATAGATGAGGGCCGCCGCGCAGGCGTAGGTCGGGATGAGCTGCGCCACCGGGGAGAGGAACATCGCGATGAAGAAGAGCGCCGCCGTCGTGACGGAGGTCAGACCCGTGCGGCCGCCCTCCGCGACGCCCGCGGAAGATTCGACGAAGGTCGTGACGGTGGAGGTGCCGCAGGCGGCGCCGGTGCAGGTCGCGACCGCGTCCGCGAGCATGGCCTTGTTCATGTTCGGGACGTCGCCCTCTTTGGTGAGCATATTGCCCGCCGCGCACGCGCCGTAGAGCGTGCCCATGGTGTCGAACATATCGACCATGCAGAACGCCAGCATACTGGTGAGGAGCATGACGATGAACGCGCCGACGCCGTTCGCCCCGATGTAGGCGGAGAAGTCAAAGCCCTCGGTGAAGACCTTGAGGAACGCCTCGGAGCCGAACGCCTTGAACGCGCCGAAGAAATCGGAGGTGAGATTCGGGGCGACCGCCGTGTTGTAGAAGTCCGGCACGGAGATGAGCCCGACGATGTAGTACACGACGCTGCCGCCGAGGATGCCCCAGAGGATCGCGCCGCGGACCTTCATCTTGGACATCGCGCCGATCGCAAACACGGTGAAGACCGTGATGAGCATCGGGAAGATCGTGGTCCAGTTCGCGGTGCCGGTGAAGACGTTGAAGGACGCGAGGTTGACCTTCGTCGAGGCGTCCGCCACGACGATGCCCGCGTTCTGCAGGCCGATGAACGCGATGAACAGGCCGATGCCGGCGGAGATCGCGACCTTGACGGCCTTCGGGATCGCGTCAAAGATGACCTTGCGCAGGCCGGTGACGGTCAGGACGACGAACACGACGCCGTCAAACAGGACCAGCACGAGCGCGTTCGCGTAGCTCAGGCCCATGCCCACGCAGATCGTGTAGACGAAGTAGGCGTTGAGGCCCATGCCGGAAGCCTGTGCCAGCGGTAGGTTGGAGAGCAGACCGATCAGCAGCGTGCCGACGACGGCGGAGATCGCGGTGGCGATGTAGATCGCGCCGTAGCTCACGCCCAGAACGTTGGTCCCGTCGCCGAACGGATCGGAGAACATCCCGGCGTTGACCATCAGGATGTACGCCATCGCCATGAAGGTGGTGATGCCGGCGGTGATCTCCGTCCGGACGGTCGTCTTGTTCTCCTTGAGCTTAAAGAACTTTTCCAATGTACTCACACTCCTCGAAACAACAATAGGTTCCGCGCCCCGGAAGAAGCTGGGGTATATGCATAAGTATAGCGCGAATCCTTCCGAATTGCAAGAGAAAATTCGGAAAAAAGTCACATTTTATTCACAAAAAGAAGCCGTACCGCATCCATCCTTCTTTTGCAGGATTCACAAGAAAGAATATGTACTTTACACCTTGCCGCCGTTTTCGAGTGTTCGTCAAATTATCTTCCATTTTTCTTTTCTCTTTTTCGCGCGTGCGGCGGGCGGGGGTTCAGCTCTGCAAGCCGGACAGTGACTTTAAATGTGGATCTGAAACTCCCCAAAATCAAAAAGGCCGCTGCCCTGTCTGAGCTGCCCGCGGTCCTCCAAGCGGTCAAACGCCGCCGCGATCCGACCGACCATCTCCACCGGAACAGTGAGCTGATGGTGCGCGGGCAGGACGCGGTCGATCTCAAAGCGCCGCACCTTGCGGACCGACTGCTGAAACTGTTTTGGGTCCGTCGTCGGATAAAAGGCGTCCAGACACCCTCGATAAATCAAATCCCCGGAATATAGCCACCCTTTGTCCCGCTCATAGAAGCAGCAGTGCCCGGGCGAATGGCCGGGCGTGTGAATGACCTGCAGCGTTCGGCTTCCCAAGTCCAGAAGGTCGCCGTCGTGCAGCACGCTTGTGGGGCTGCCCTTGAAGATTTGGTAATCTTCCAAGCGAAAATCGGCGGGAAAATCGCACGGCTGCAGGGTCAGATTCTTCTTTACCGCCTGCAGCGGAATGGGGAACCGCTCGGAGATCCAAGCGATCTCCTCTTCGTGTACGGCGAAACGCGGGAAATACTTGTGCCCGCCGATGTGGTCCCAATGTACGTGGGTCGTAAGAACGGAGACGGGCAGATCGGTCAAAGAATCGACCACTTCTCTGATGTTTGCAGCGCCAAGGCCGGTGTCGATCAAAACGGCCTGCTCTGTCCCGCAAAGCAAATAGCAGTGCGTTTCTTCCCAGTGTTTATACTCGCTGATCGTAAGGTCTGCGCGTCTATCTTTTCGACGGTGAACCAGTTATCCTGCACAGTGTTTTCCTCTCATACAGTTCCAATTTACTTCCCAACAGGCGAGATTTTAACGAAAAGCCACATAACGGTAATGCAGCATATCTACGCCCCTGTAATGCTTCACCCATTTATCCTGCATCGTCATTCCATTCCTGATGGCTACCTTTTGAGATGCCAGATTCGTATCCCGGATAATAGAGCACACTTCCGCCGCATTTAGTGTCTCAAACGCATACTTTTTACACGCTTTTGCCGCCTCTGTCGCATATCCTTGGTGCCAATGGGACCGCTCAAACAGGTAGCCGATCTCAAGCACCTCTTTGTCCTTCCAAGGCTGCATGGTAAGCCCGCATTGGCCGATCATTTCACCCGTTTCCTTCAGTACGACTGCCCATAAGCCGAATCCCCATTTTTGATAACGGGCGATCTACCGGTCGAGCCATTCCTGGACTTCATCGTCACGAAACGCGCCCTCATACGCGTACATCGTATCTTCGTCCTGCAGGATCCTGCACAAAGCCGCGTAATCTGTCTGCTCCATCTCGCGCAGATATAACCGTTCGGTTTCCAGTATCATTTTATCTTTATCTCCTTAACTTCATATTGTTTCATGGCCTAAAGAGCACCGATTTCTGGTTTGGCGTTCTCATCAAAACATATATTTTGCAGCGCATTATGTCTTGCATACTTTAGGGGGAAAACAACCACCGGCTCTGCCGGTGCGTGTAGAAAAGCTTTGGCTGCAGGCATCGAGCGAAGCGAGGAAGGAAACTTGCGCGGTTCGCCATAACGAAAATACCCCGGGGAGAAGGGAATTTCCCATTTATGGGCGGCGGGACGCGTGATGCAAGCGGTGAACCGTTCAACGCGTCTTTAGATGTATGCCGGGAGCAGGCCCTTTCAGGGCCTACACGAAGCCACCGGCTTTGCCGGTGGTCCTGACTCCTTTTTTCGACCTGTTTTTCCTGATTTTTCATGCAATTTGCGATTTATCGGACAGTCGATTATGCAACATTTCACATAATTCCATCAAAATGGAAAGGCAGCTACGATTCTTTTCGCGGTGAAGTGCCGAGGCGCTTCATTCTCCCTCGTCTTTCACGACGGGGCGGTTCCCGAACTTCGCGTTTTCCCGCGCGTTGAGCGTATCCACGGCCTCGCGCAGCGTCTCCACCGCGGCTTTGACCTCGGCTTCGAGCTCCGCCGCGCTGACGCGCTCGGCGCCGTGCCCGAGGACGATCACCTGCTCGGCGTAATCGGCGGTGGCGACGCGGACTTTGTGCTGCTTGCCGATCTCGTAGGTGGCGCGTTCGATGTAGGTGTCGGCGGTTTCGGCCTGCTTTGTGAACACGACCGTGACGTTCCCAATGCGCTCGACATCCTCGACGGGACGGGGGACGCGGTAGGCGTCGAAGACGAGAAGGACGATCTCGCCGGAAACACTGCGGTAAGCGGACAAAAGGTCGATGAGCAGGGAACGGGCGGTATCTAGGTCGCGGGCGGCTATGGTTTTGAGTGTGTCCCACGCGTGGATGATGTTGTAGCCGTCGACGAGAAGATAGCGGTTTTTGGGCGGATCTTCGGCGTTTTTGGGGGACGGGCGGTAGGTCGCTTCCTCGGCGCGGACGGCGCTTTGGGGACGGAGGTCGCGGCGCTTGAGGGGGCCGTAGGTGCGCTCGAAGATGGCGCGAAGCTCCGGATCGGCCTCAAAAGAAGGGCGCGTTTGGCGGGGAATTGGCTGTGTTTTAGGCGCATTTGCCGTACTTTGGGCGGTATTTCGGCGGTCCTTTTTCGCGGGTAGGTGCATATGCCCCGCCGCTTCGCGCCACGGGACGATGAATCCCGCGCCGTGCGCGCAGAACACCGAGTCCCCGGTGTTCAAAAGGTCGCGCTCGGGGTCGTAGCCGATCCGGGCGACGACCTCCTCCGCGTTGTGGCAGGGGAAGTAGCCCTTCGGCAAAAGCGAGAGCGCGCCCTTGCCCTTCGTGTAGACGAGGACCTCCGCGCCGTAGCCGGAGAGCGCCGCCGCAGGCGCGCTGCCGGAGAGCACGCTGTTCGCCCCCTCCGTCTGAGGCGGGTCGAACTGCGCGCCGAGCCGTTCGAGGTCGGTGAGCGCGCGGCCGATGTGCTCCGAGGGGACGTCCAGCCGAAAGTCGTACCACGGCTCGAGGAGGACGCTCTCGGCGCTGAGGAGCCCGTGACGCACCGCGCGGTACGTCGCCTCCCGGAAGTCGCCGCCCTCGGTATGCTTGAGGTGCGCGCGGCCGGCGATCAGCGTGATCTTCACGTCGGTGAGCGGGGAGCCGGTCAGCACGCCGGGGAACTCTCGCTCGGAAAGGTGGGTGAGGATGAGGCGCTGCCAGTTCCGGTCGAGCACGTCCTCGCTCAGTTCCGAGGCGAGCTGCACGCCGCTGCCGCGCGGGCCCGGCTCGAGCCAGAGATGCACCTCCGCGTAGTGGCGCAGCGGCTCGAAATGGCCCATGCCCTCGGCGGCGGTCTTCAGCGTCTCGCGGTAGACGACGCTGCCCGGGCCGAAATCCACATCCTCGCCGAAGCGGTCGAAAATGCGGCGGCGCAGCACCTCGAGCTGCACCTCGCCCATGAGCCGGACGTGCAGCTCGGCGAGCTCCGCGTTCCAGACGACCGCGAGCGCGGGGTCCTCCTCCGCGAGCTCGCGGAGCTGTCCCGCCGCGACGACCGGGTCGAGCCCCGGGGGAAGCAGCACCTGATACGTCAAAAAGCTTTGGAGGATCGGCTCCGGGGTGTCCGGCTCCGCGCCGAGGCCCTCGCCGGGGCGCGTCGCGGAGAGCCCCGTCACGGCGCAGACGCTCCCCGCCGGAACCGCGTCCGCGAGCGTGAATTTCTCGCCGGAATAGAGCCGGAGCTGGTCAGCCTTTTCGCTCCACGGCTCCCCCTTCGCGTTCTGCCCGGAGAGCACGTCCTTCACGCGGAGCGTACCGCCCGTGACTTTGAGGTACGTCAGCCGCGCGCCCTGCGGGTCCCGCGCGATCTTATAGACCTTCGCGCCGAACTCCTCCCCGTAGGTCTTCCGGGGCGCGAGACGCTCGACGCCGGAGAGCAGCGCGTCGACGCCCGAAAGGCGCAGCGCAGAGCCGAAAAAGCACGGAAAGAGCCTGCGCGCCGCGACGAGGCGGCGCAGCGTCTCCGGGGAGAGCGCGCCGGTCTCGAGGTATTCCGAGAGCGCGTCCTCGTCGGTGAGCGCGGCGGTCTCCGAAAAATCCGGGGCGGACGCGTCGGCGCAGCCGGGCCCGAACGAATCGCGCAGTTCGGCAAGGCGCGCGGCGGGGTCCACGCCGGACAGATCGGTCTTGTTCACAAAGAGGAACACCGGCACGCCGTACCGCTCGAGCAGCCGCCAGAGCGTGCGCGTGTGGCTCTGCACGCCGTCCGTGCCGCTGACGACGAGGACGGCGCAGTCGAGCATCTGCATCGTGCGCTCCGCCTCCGTCGAAAAATCGACGTGGCCGGGCGTATCGAGCAGCGTGACCTCGGTCTCGGAGAGCGGCAGGAGCGCCTGCTTCGAGAAGATCGTGATGCCGCGCTCGCGCTCGATCGCGTCGGTATCGAGGAACGCGTCGCCGCGGTCCACGCGGCCGAGCTTGCGCAGGCGGCCCGCCGTGAAGAGCATCGCCTCGGAGAGCGTCGTCTTCCCCGCGTCGACGTGGGCGAGCAGCCCGAGGCAGAGCGGGCGTTTTCTGTTGTTTTCCGGCACTTCGGGCATAGCGGGACCCCCTGTGGAATCTTTTTTTCGTTCCGTATTTTCTGCGCTTTGCTCCCGGCGTTTTGAGGCGAAGAAAAGCGCAGCGCTGCAACGTTTCATAGTTCGCCCGGCGCGGCCGGGCGGGACGCGTTCTACGTTGTGGATGTACTTTGAAGCGGGAAAAGACGGCGCTCACAAGATTTTTTCCATGTACCCGCAGGTAAAGGGAAAGAAATCGAACTTCTTCGTGCCGATATGGAGAAAGCCCTGCTGTTCATACCATGCTCGCAAGACCCGGTTCTCCTCCACGATCCCGATGTTGATCTTCCTGCATCCCGCTTGTTTGGCTCTCTCAAAAGCGTCGCGCAGCAAAGATGCGCCGATCCCCGCATGGCGGTATTCCGGGAGAACGCATAAATTGTTGAGTTCGCATTGGTTCCCATCCTGAAAAAGCAGAGAACAGTACCCGACGATCTTCCCGCTGTCGAGGCAATACAGCGCCATGCGCCTGTGTTCCGTCTCCAGCTGATACGTCAGCCGGTCGATGCTGACGGCAAATGCCGTAAACCGCGGCGCATTCTCCGCGGTGAATCCAAATTCGTTCGCGACCGTCAGAAAACTGTCTCGGATGACCTGCACGCATTCCGGAATATCCTGCTTCCCGATCTCTCGGATCATCGCTCTCCCCTCCCAAAGCGGCGCTTTTCCGCACGCTGTTTACGGTTTCGATGCGGCCCCATTTTCTTTTCCGTTCATCTCGAAAGCTGCGATCTCCCGCGTCGGCCAAAAGGCGCACAGATGCAGCCGGGTGAGCTTTCCGACAAACGGGGAAAAGCCGCGCAGAAGGACGGGCAGCGCGGCGCAAACGGTCTCCGGCTCATCGATCAGGAGGGTGACGTGGGGCGTCCACCGGCATTCGCTCTCCGCGTCCGGTTCGCACGCGCCGTGGAGCGCGTCCAGCCGCGCGTTTCTTTCCGGCGCGCAGAAAAGGACCTTCCCGCCGGCAAACAAGCCGATGTGGCTGAAGTGGACCGGAACGGCCGGGAAGCGTTCCGCCGCCCGCTGCATCAAAGCGACGGCCTCGCTCTCCCGCGCAAGGGGGAACGTCGCCAAACTCATGTGATATGGGAGGCCCGGCGTCTGGGTACCGAGGAACCTCGCTTTTTGCAGTACGCCGTACCATCCGGACAGGCGCTTTTGCGAATCGCCGTCCAGATCCGCCATCAGCGTCAAAAACTGTTCCGCCATCGCTTCCTCCGTCTTTTCTTCCGGTGCGAGCCTTTCTCCCATGCGGCGGGCGTTCCTTCGGGAAAGAACAGAAAAAGCAACCGCCTGTCGGAGAAAACGCGGTTACTTTTTCGTTCTGCGGGCGGGCGTTCACCAAGGCCCGCCAGATCAGTCGAGATCTCTGTATCGCCGCACGCGGCGCGCGCGTTCCCGTCTCCTGCGGCGGTTCAGCAGCACCGCGACGATCAGGTAGATCACCGTCAGGCCGGCGATCGTCCCCGCGACGATCAGGAACCACGGCTGCGTGAGGACCTCTTTCCCCTTTTCCACCGTCTGGATGACCTCGCTGCGCTCGGCGTTTTCCGCCGCGACGAGCGGCAGCGTGGCGAGGTGCGCGCCGTTGTAGTAATAGCTGACGGTCCCGAGGCGCGCGCCCTTTTCGACGGGCGCCTCCACGTAGTCCGGGAGGACGAACCGCCGCTCGAGGCTCGATTCGTCGTAGTCCTGCGGCAGGGAGACGGTCAGGTTGCCGAGCGCTTCGACCTGCAGGCGGTCCTTGTTCCAGACGTATTTCAGGTCCACCTCGGTCATCAGGTCGCCGTTTTCCACGAGGACATGGTCCTCGAAGGTGAGGAAGGACCACCGCATCAGCGCGCGGGCGTCCCACATATCGCCGCGGTCGTAGATCGTGTTGCCGTCCTCGTCGTACATCGGCGCGCCGAGGCAGGCGCAGATCACGTTCGCGCCCTCATAGGAGCCGGAACCGACGAAGCAGTACCCGGACTCGTCGAGCGAGCCGGTCTTCACGCCGGTCGCGTAGATCCAGTAGACCGGGGATTCTTCGTCGAGGAGCTGGTTCGTGGTGTTGAAGACGCGCGTCTCCGGGTACATGTTCGTAGGGCGGAGCGTGTAGCTCACCGTGCCGACGATCTCCTGAAAATGCGGCAGCGTCACGGCGTACTCGGTGATGCGGCAGAGGTCGCGCGCGGTGGAGTAGTGGTCGGGGTCGTAGAGGCCGTGGGGGTTGACGAAATGCGTGTCCTCGCAGCCGAGCTCGCGCGCCTTGCGGTTCATCAGCTCGACGCACCCGAGGAAGCCGTCGCCGTCCGTGTCATCGGCGGGGTCGCTCGCGGGGATGTTCATCGCGTCGATGTACTTGCAGAGCGAGAGCGCCGCGTCGTTCGCGGAGCAGATCAGCATCGCGTTGAGGAGCTCGAGCGCCGTCAGCGTTTCGCCCTCGAGCAGGCCCATCACGGAGGAGTTCGTCCCCTCGAGCTCGTCGAGGACGCTCTTCGGCGTCGTCACCGAGGTCTTCGCGAGGTCTTCGATCTGCTCCGAGGCGACGATGAACGTCATGATCTTCGTCGTGGAGGCCATCGGCAGGCGCTCGTCGGGGTTGAGGGCGTAGAGCACGCAGTCGGTGTCGAGGCTGTAGAGGAGGATCGACTTGCTCTGCGGTTCGGGCAGGTCCTCGCAGTAGAAGCCCTCCGCCACCTGCGGGACCGGCGTCGGCTGCGGCGTCGCGGTCGGCTCCGCGGAGGGAGACGGCGCGGCGTCCTCCGCAAAGGCGGGCATGGCGGAGAGCAGCAGCAGGAGCGCCGCAAAAAAAAGTGCCGCAAAAGATCTCTTTTTCACTGTTCATTCTCCCAAAAATATGATAAACTAGAGGCAAGGCCCCTGCCGCCGTCCTCGGCGGCCAAAGGCGGGTCCTTAGCCCATTATAACAGTAAACCGGCGTTTTCGCAAGACATAACCCGGAATTTTGCAGAAGGAGGCGTGCTCCGTGCGGTTTCTCCATCTCGCGGATCTGCATCTCGGGCGGATGCTCTACGGCAGAAGCCTCATCCCCGACCAATCGTACTTTCTGGAGAACGTCCTGCTCCCCGCGGTGGACGCGCACCGGCCCGACGCGGTGCTCATCGCCGGGGACGTTTTCGACCGGCCCGTCGCGTCGCTCGAGGCGATCGCGCTGTTCGACCGGCTCCTTTCGGCGCTCACGGAACGGGGCGCGGCGGTGGTCGCGATCTCCGGGAACCACGACGGCCCGGAGCGCATGGCGGTGGGAAAGCCGTTTCTCGCACGGCACGGCATCCACATCGTGACGCAGCTCGAGGAGGCATTCTCGCCGATCGTGCTCGGCGGCGCGGAGATCTTCGCGCTGCCGTATTTCGAGACCGCGCAGATGCGCGCGTTCCTCGGGGACGAGACGCTGCGCGGCGCGGGCACGTGCATGCGGGCCGCCGTCGAGCGGATGGCGGCGCGGTTCACGCCGGGCAGGGCGCACATCCTGCTCGCCCACTGCTTCGCGGCGGGCAGCACGGTCTCCGACTCCGAGAGCGGGATCTTCGTCGGCGGCGCGGCGGACGTGCCGACGGACGTGTTCGACGTCTTCGACTACGCCGCGCTCGGGCACCTGCACGCGCCGCAGCGCGCCGGGAACCGCGCGCGGTACGCGGGCTCGCCGCTCAAATATTCGGTGGACGAGGAACACCAGAAAAAGAGCCTGACGCTCGTCTCCGCACAGGCCGGGGAGGTCTCCGTGGAACTGCTGCCGATCCGGCCGCTGCACGACGTGAAGCGCGTCAGCGGGACGCTGGAAGCGCTCTGCGCCGGGCCGGTCGACGAGGACTACGCGGAGATCCGGCTCACGGACAACGCGCCGGTCTATATGCCGGCGGAGCGGCTGCGGCCCGTGTTCCCGAACCTGCTCGCGGTGCAGAACGAGTGGTTCACGGCGAGGGAGGAGCACGCGGCGCGCGCGGGGAACGCGAGCCGCGAAACGCTGCTCGACGGGTTTTTCCGGGACATTTGCGGCGAAACGCTCTCCCCGGAGGAGGAAGCGCTGCTCGGCGAGATTTTGAAGAAAACGGAGGCGGACGCGGGATGAGGCCGCTTTCTTTGATGCTTGAGGCGTTCGGGCCGTATTTGGACCGTGTGGAGATCGACTTCGCGCCGTTGAACAGTGCGGGGCTGTTCTTGATCTCCGGGGCGACGGGCGGCGGGGCGCGCTGCTCCGGGGAGGGAAGGCTCCTCGGCGATGTTTTGAAAGAAACGGAGGCGGAGGCGGGATGAAGCCGCTCTCTTTGACGCTCGAGGCGTTCGGGCCGTATCTGGACCGTGTGGAGATCGACTTTTCGTCTCTGAACAGCGCGGGGCTGTTTTTGATTTCCGGGGCGACGGGCGGCGGCAAGACGACGCTGCTCGACGGGATGTGCATGGCGCTGTTCGGGAAATCCACCGGCGGGCGGCGGAAGTTCTCCGATATGCGGAGCCTCGCCGCGCCGCCGGAACGCGTGACCGAGGTGACGTTCGAGTTCTCCCTCGGGGAGACGGCGTACCGGTTCAGCCGGGCGAGGTGGTTCCAGAAAAAGCGCGGCTCCGACGAGCTCGCCGTCCGGGAGCGGCACGAATGCTACCGGCGGGAGAACGGCGCGTGGACGCTCGTGGAAGCGGGCGCGTCCGAGAACATCCGGAAGCGCGCGGAGGACCTGCTCTCCCTGACGGCGGAGCAGTTCTCGCAGGTCATCGTGCTGCCGCAGGGGGAGTTCCTGAAGCTCCTCCGCGCGAACAGCCGCGAGAAGGAGGCAATCCTAAAGACGCTGTTTCAGGCGGACCTTTGGAGCCGCCTGACGGACGCGCTGCGCGCGCGTGCCGCAAAGGCGCTCGCCGCGCTCGACACCGCGCGGACAAAGCGCGGGGAACGGCTCGCGGCGGCGGGCGCGGAGAGTGCGGACGGGCTGGAACAGTCTATTGAAGCGCTGAAAAAAGAACAGGAAACGGCCCGCGCGGCGCTTTCCGCCGCGCAGAAGGAGACGGAATTGCAGACGGCGGCGCTCGACCGCGCGACGCGCGCCGAAGCGCTGCGCCGAGAGCAGGACGCGGCGCGCGCGCGGCGGGACGAGGCTGCGCGGCGGCTCGCGGAGGCGGCGGA
>CANQIG010000044.1 GCA_947623765.1 uncultured Clostridia bacterium
TTGCTCTCCAAAAACGCACGAGTCGCTGTAGAAAGCTCAAGTTTGTCTAAGTCTATTGAGTTAAACCGTCCGCTGGCGAACAGCCTGTCAAGCGGCTGGCAGTCACAGGCGATTTTGA
The DNA here is from genome assembly GCA_947623765.1 of uncultured Clostridia bacterium. GTDB lineage: Bacteria > Bacillota > Clostridia > Oscillospirales > Acutalibacteraceae > Hominenteromicrobium. The sequence goes on from CANQIG010000044.1 coordinate 119, forward strand.
GAAAAAGGTAAATCTTGATGGCTTCAATCTGCGCATCACGCATCCGACCGGCTTTCTCCATATATTCAATTAAACCCCGGACCGTACATTGCTCCGACGCGTACCAAGCCCTGCACTTTTCTTCTATCATTTTATGAAACATATCAATCCTCCGAAAAGTCAGGCTTTCTAAAAGCAAGCTAAGATGAAGAAAACACAATATTTATCAGCGGACACATTTTTACATATAGAATTATACCACAAACTCTAGTGGTCCGCAACACTTTTTGCTTCAATTTCTTCCATTAGAGTTCTATCTATTCTTCATGAAATGATTATTTGCTCTTTCTGCCACGGTTGCTTATTGATAGAGTCGTCATATATGTCTATCCCTTTTCCAGCCTCTCCTGCATCCTCCTGCCCGCCTCCCGCTTCCTCCCGTTGAATCCGCGCGCATAAATGTCCGGCGATATGCCGATCTTCCATCCCACCTCTTGACATTTCCGCGCTTTTCATATATACTTCTTATGCAGAACACATATATTTGTAGTTGATACAAAGATCGGAGGAATTGCTGATGCGTGAACAGGTTTTGAATCAGTTTCGCTGCGATAAAGCACTGCGGGAAGACTGCGTCGCCATTTATGAAGCCTTGGGGATGGACCTAAACACCGCTTTTCGGATGTTCATGGAGCGCACCCGCATCGTGCGGGGTCTCCCCTTCCCCGCCGTGCTTCCCGCTGATCGGATGACCTCTGTCGAGGCGAGAAATGCGATTGAAGCGCTGCGGGAGGAGGCGTCGGATCTGCCCGAAATGTCTTTGGACGAGATCAACGAGGAGATCCGCGCGGCTAGAGCGGAAAGGAAACGGAAATCATGAGTGTTTTCGCCGTGATCGATACGAACGTCCTCGTTTCCGCCTTGCTCACCAAAACCCCGGAAAGCCCCACTGCTCTGGTAGTAAACGCGATCACGGAGGAAACGCTTATCCCGCTTTACACCGAGGAAATCTTGGAAGAATATGAGGACGTGCTCCTCCGCACCCGGTTTGGCTTTCGGCGCACCACCGTGGAGAAACTTCTCGCGGTGATCCGCCAGTTCGGTGTACTTGTACACCCCTCGCCTACCGGCGAACAGCTCCCGGACATGGACGATCTCGTCTTTTATGAAGTCGTTATGGAAAAGCGAAACGACGCGGACGCCTACCTCGTCACGGGAAATCTCCGTCATTTTCCTGCGAGAGAGTATATTGTGACGCCTGCCGAGATGGTGGAGATTCTGAAAGAACAGCAGAAATAAATAGTTACAGATGAACCGGCCTGCGCCGTTTGGCGCAGGCCAATGTTTTTATTTTCCCTCCAGTCTCTCCTGCATCCTCCGGCTCGCCTCCCGCTTCCTCCCGTCGAACGCGTGCGTGTATATATCCAGCGTCGTACTGATCTGGCTGTGCCCGAGCAGCCCCGCCACCGTCGCGACGTCCGCGTCGTTCTTAGCTCCCCTGCTTTGATATAAACACATTCTCGAGAGCTCGCCTGGCTCACCAACTTTTTCTGAATTGCGCTTGCAAATTCAATCCTCACGCCAAAACGCTCCGTGAAACCTTCGGTTTCACGGAGCGTTTCTCCACCCTTATTTCTATTTCTTTTCAGAAAAGGCTCTGCCGCAACCCCGGAGTTTTTGGCTGAATGAGAGGCGTTTTCGCGGATTGCGACCCCGGTTTATTCTATGGACCTCCCTTGGACTAGGAAGAAAAAGTCCCTCCTGATAAGCGAATAGCTCATTCCGTGGATGTGCTCCCATACTTTTGGGAAAACGCCGCACGAATTCTTGATTTCTCCCACATTTTCGGGTAGATCCCCATCAGATCTCCGCCCAGACGCCGGGAGTCTCCTCGGCCTTGTGCGCGGCCTCGAGCACCTCCGCAACCGCAACGGTCTGCGCCTTTTCGACGGGGATCTCCCCGGTCTCAAAGAAATGCAGGATCGCGCGGATCTGCCGGTCAAATGTCTCCGTGGCGTCCGGGAAGCCCGCGAGCGTCCCGTCGCTGTATTTCACGGTCGTCGAGAAAGCCCCGTCCACAAGCAGATTCGCGATACCGAGCTTCCCGCCCGAAAACTCGACGGTGTAGCTCGCGGAGACGTCCGTGCCCATATACATCACACGCTTCGCCTGCGTGCCCAACAAGGCGACCATCGGCTCGATCTGGTGGATGAGATAATTCTCAGGCTTGCCCGGCCCAGCAAATAGCGCGAACACCGCCTCCTTCTGCGGGAGCGCGGCGAGCTCTTTCGAGAAGCGCAGCGCAGAGGAGGAGAACATCGGCGTTCCGCTTTCTTCCGCGATCCCGAAAAGATCCCGCGCGATCTGCGCCGTAGGCGCAAAGGTCTTGTCGACGTAGATGCGCTTCCCGGCGCGCAGCGGCTTTTGGCAGAGCGGCCAGTGCATCTCGGGGTTGTCCGGCGAGAGCAGGATCAGGCAGTCGCTCCGCTCGATGATCTCTTCCATACTCTGCATTCGTTCGATGCCCATGTCGGCGCACCATTGTTCCGTCGTCCGCCCGCCGATGGGCGAGTCGATCTCGCCGTAGGCATACGCGACCTCATACGCGCCGTCCGAGAACGACTTGATCCACGCGGGATAATTGTTTGCGTGCCATTCGTCGAGATAGTAATCGATGAATCCGATTTGTTTCATTTCAGTAAACAACTCCTTCGCAAAACAAGTATTTGCACATTCATTCTATCCGTTTTCAGCGACCCTGTCAATCCCAGAAAAGGCGATTCTCCAAAAAGCAGAGCCACGCGAACTCCAAACGCTGAGATGATTCCAGAAGCGAAACGAACAGAGCGTCTCCTTTGCGTATGCATGGATATTGCAGGGACCGCGAAGCACCCAAAAAAAGTGAAATTGCTCGCGCATAAACTGTTCCGGCCATTCATCTGAAGGACCTCCTTTTTGTTGACTTCAGAGCTGCCGTTGCCAGAATACCTCTCTATTATCTGACAAAAGGAGTTCTTTTCTTCCGTCACAGACACTAGCCTCTTCTTGAACCCCTCGCCCAGCGAGCGATTCTCGTGAGACAAAAAGACCCGCGCGCGATGTGCAAAGCGAACAGGTCTTTTGCCAGATCTGCGCCAGAGCCGAAAACCGCTTCGCGTCTGCCGGGCAAACCGGCCCGCAGAACAAACTGCTCCCCTATCCGGATCGGGTTCCCGGCAGGCGCACTCCTGTTCTCTTTTTTTCAAGACTGAACCGCCCTATCAAGGTGTCATTCCTCGCGGATGACGCGCCAAGCGCCGGTGTTCACGTTCTCGAGCGCGACCTCCGCCCCGCCGCCGATGTAGAGGCCGCAGTCCTCCGGCACCTCGACCTGCGCCGTGCCGGGAGAGAAGTCGAACGTCGAGCCCTTGAGTGGTAGATTCTGCGACGGCTTCTTCGTGAAGTCGATGTCCCGGAGCACGACGCCGCGGATGTTGCCGTTCGTCCCGACGATCCCGATGGCGTTCTCGCCGAAACAGGTGACGCCGGTGACGTGCACGTTCCGGATGGCGCACGGCGTTTCGCGCGCGGGTCTCTGCGCACGCGGGATCAGCTCGTCGTGCTTCACCGCCATGAAGAAGATCGGTTCGCCGTTCCCCCACCAGTTTCCGGCGCGCACGCGCGTGTCGATCACCATGTTTTGAACGCGCACGTTCTCGACCAGCGCGCATTCGTCGCAGCACATGATCGTGAGGCCCCGGTTGCTCTCCCGGATGATGACGTTCGAGATCAGCACGTTCCGCACCGTGCTATACACATACCCCATCACGAGCGCCTTCGAGCACGAACGCAGCACGCAGTTCGTGATGACGATATTCTCGCACGACTTCTCCCACGCGGTGATGCCGGAAAGCGCGATGCAGTCGTCGCCGCTCGAAATGTGGCAGTCGGAGATCAACACACCGTTCGAGCTGCAAATGTGCATGCCGTCGTTGTTCGGGACGTTGAGGTCGGTGTCGATGGTGAGGCCGAGCACCTTCACGTTTTCGCAGACGCTGAACGTCATCGTCCAGCAGGGCGCGTCGATCACGCGGATGCCCCGCAGCGTGATGTTTTTGGAATTGTGGAAGAAAATGCACTGGTTCGGGCGCTTCCCGATCGGATACGTACACTCCGCTTTCTGTGCCTCGGTAAACGGCACGCGGCTCTTCGGAACGTTGTAGACCGAAGTGTCGTAAAACGACGTTCCGGAAAGGTCGATCGTCCCGCTGCCGTCGATGCAGACGTTGTCATAACCGATGTTGACGAGCAGCGCGCGCAGATCGCCCATCTCGTTGTGGCGGAACGGCTGCACCGGGTAGTCGTCCAAATTCTCGGACGCCTTCAGCACCGCACTGGATTCAAGGTGCAGCGAAACGCCTTTGAGCAGCAGCGTCCCCGTGCGGAACACGCCCGCGGGGATCAGCACCGTCTCCCCCGTCCCCGCTGCGCGGTCGATAGCTGCCTGGATCGCGGCGGTATTGATGGTCACGCCATCGCCCAGCGCGCCAAAATTACGAATATCCAACATACCGGTTTCCTCCGTTTTGAAAATGAGGGGAGCAAAGCCTCGCTTTGCTCCCCTCCAAGAGAGATTTCAGGTCCGTGTGCCTTTGCGTCCGTGATCAGCCGACGGTCCCCTTCGCGTCCTCCAGGACGTTCGGGTTCGCCTCGAGATACGCCGCAAACTGCGATCTGTACTCCTCGAGGTACGCGTCAAGGCCAGCCGCCTTCAGCTTCTCGATCGCCGGGCCGATGGCTTCATCATAGGGCACCATGCCGAACTTGATCGGATAGATCGACGCGATGATCTCGGTCTGGAGGTTCGTCAGCTCGCTCTGCACCGGGGAAGCGTCAAAGATGAAGCCCGCGGCCGGGGAGATGACGTAGTTGTCCGTCGAGTAGGTCATGTAGTCGATGTAGTAATCGGTCGCGTTCGTCTCATAGTACATGTACGGCAGATAGCCGGACATCCACGTGTCGAGATAATAGATCGCGTCGCCGTTGTCGTTCTTGACAGGCTCATAGCGGTGATCGCCGGTCACGGTGTAGTGCGTGCCCTCGATGCCGTAATGGAACAGCGCGTGGTTCTCCTCGCTCTTGTGGAGCCAATCGAGGAACTTGAGGCCGGACTCCGGATCTTCCGCAGTGGCGGAGATCGCGTTCAGGTTCTGCACGAAGGTGTAGATCATGTCCGGGATGTCGTTGCCAAACGATTCGACCCATTCGACGTTGACGTCAGTCAGATCGGTGTTCTCCATGATGACCGTCGTCTCGCTCGGGTCAAACGTCTGGGACGGGAGGAACGCGCCGAACTTCGCGTCGTCATACTTCTTCTGGTGGTCAAGGCTCAGAACGTCCGGATGGATGAGGCCGAGCTCATACATCTTCTGGTAGGTCTGCGCGTCCTGCTTGAACTCGTCGGACTCATAGAAGGAATCGACGGTGCCGTCCTGCCGGATCAGCACGATGCCAAGGCTGTTCTCGACGTAGAACGGATACGTGTCGTAGCTTCTGTGGAGCCAGTGCGCGGTGTCCTGCGTCTGGTGGAACCAGTTGTAGGCCATCATGCCGGTCTCTTCCTTGATGTAGTCCTGCGACTTCTTCATCAGGTCGATGATCTCGTCGGTCGTCTCCGGGAAGGTCTCATAGCCGACCTTTGCGCCGACGTCCTGCCGCCAGTTCATGTACGACATGACGTTCGCGAACGAGCGCCAATACGCCGGGACCGCATACTCCTCGCCCTGATACAGGGTGCCGAGCCACTCCGTCTCGGAGAAGCGGTTGTAGAGATCCTGATACTTCGGGAGGTAGTCGTGGATGGAGATGATGCCGCCCATGCCAGCGATGGAGGACAGGTTCTTGACGTCCTGCATGACGTGGAGCAGTTCAAACGGCTCGCCGGTGTTGAGCATGAGGTTCAGCTTCTGATCGTAAGCGTCCCACGGAATACGGATCATTTCGACTTCGATGTCGACGCCGTCTTCCTTGAGCTTCTCGTTCACCGCCGCGATGCCCGTGTCATAGTCATCGCAGTAGGTGCCCGGCTCCACATAGCGCATCGGGTGCACCGTGCCGTCGCCGGCCGGCGCTTCGGGCTCCTCGGTCGCCTCCGAGGTGTCGCCCGCCGGAGACGTCTCATTGGTCGTCCCGGCCTCCGAAGTGGAAGAAGAGGAATTCTGGGACGAGCCGCCGGTGCTGCCGCCGGAGCAGGCCGCGAACGCCGTTACGAGCATGGCGGCCGCGAGAAGAAGCGCTAACAGTTTCTTTGCTTTCTTCATTTTGTGTTTCAACTCCTTAAAAAAGATTTTTGTATTTGGGGATCTCTGGAACTGCCGCGCACAGCCGGACTTTGTTTTTTCGCCGGAGAGGCTCCTCCGCGCCGTGAGAGCCTTTGGAGCAGCCTCCCCGGCGAAAAATGTCCGGCGTTCCGAAACAGCGGACCGTCGATCCCTGCGCCCTTTTTGGCGTCACGCCTTGCGGCGTAAATACCGGAATCGGTTTTGCGTCAGCCCTTGACGGCGCCGACGACCATGCCCTTGACAAAATACTTCTGCAGGAACGGGTACAGGATGATGATCGGGCCCATCGTCACGACGGACGTCGCCATCTTGAAGCTCTCGTTCGGGGGGCTGGAGGTGTGCTGTGCGCCTGCCGCGAGGCGGCTCAGCGAAGTGATCTCGGACTGGATCTTGAACAGGAGCATCTGCAAAGTGTAGTATTCCTGATCGTCGATCAGCATGACCGCGTTGAAGTAGTTGTTCCAGTAGCCGATGGCGTAGAACAGCGCGATCGTCGCGAGCACCGGGGTGCACAGCGGGAAGTAAATGCGGAACGCGATGGTCATCTCGCCCGCGCCGTCGATCTTCGCCGATTCGTTCAGCTCGGCAGGGATGCCGCGCACAAAGTTCCGCACGAGGAACATATTGAACGGCGAGAACATCAGCGAGGGAACGATCAGCGCCCAGATGTTGTCGTAGCAGCCGAGCACCTTGCAGACCATGTACCACGGCACAAGGCCGGTCGAAAACACCATCGTGATGTAGAAGTACAGCGAGAGGCCGTTGCGGTAACGGCAGGAGCGGCTGGCGAGCGTATAGCCCGCGCCGAAGGTGATCATCGAGGCGATGACCGTGCCGACGACCGTCGAAAGGCCCGTCACATAGTACGCGCGCGGCACGCTGGAATTCTGCATAAAGAGCATCTTATACGCGCCGAGAGACCATTCCTGCGGGAAGAAGGAGTAGCCGTTCAGCGTGATGGAGCGCTCGGTACTGAACGAAACGATGATGACCAGAACGAACGGAAGGACGCAGATCAGCGCGAAGAGGAACACAACGAGATAAATGAAGAAAGTTCCGATGTTCTCCCCCACGCTGTGCTTGATCTTGTTTTGCGCCGTCGGGGACTTGACCGACATGGCAGTGTCACTCATGATAACCCTCCTTTCGATCAGAACAGCGCGCCTTCGGGGAAATTCCTGCGCACGATCCAGTTGGCCGTGAACACAAGGATAAACCCGACGACGGACTGATACAGGCCGATCGCCATCGAGAGGCTGGGATCGCCGGTATTCTTGAACGTGCGGAAGACGTACGTGTCGATGACCTCCGCGATCGGCATCAGCGTCCCGTTGTCGCGGATGATCGCATAGAGCATTCCGAAGTCGCCATAGAAGATGCGGCCGACGGACATCAGCGTCATGATGCAGATCGTGGGCATCAGAAGCGGCAGCGTAATGTGGATGATCCGCTTGAATCGGGAAGCGCCGTCAATGTACGCCGCCTCATAGAGGCCCTCGTCGATGCCCGTGATCGCCGCGAGGTAGACGATCGTGTTGTAGCCGGTATTCTTCCAAATGTTCAGGATCAGAAGGATCGGATACCAATAGCTCGGCGTCGAATAGAAATTGATGCGCATCCCGAGCATATTGTTGATGAGGCCGGTCTCCGTTCCGAGGATGCCCTGCAGCATATAGCTGACGATGACCCATGAGATGAAATACGGGAACAGCATCATCGACTGGGAGACCTTGAGGAATTTCTTCGCCTTGACCTCATTCAGGATAATGGCGAGAAGGACCGAGCAGATCGTGCCTGCGATCAGGAACAGGACGTTGATGACGAGCGTGTTCCGCGTCACCGTCCACGCCCAGCTCGAGGCGAAGAAATAGCGGAAGTTGGCAAGCCCGGAGAACGGACTGAAAAGCCCCGTGCGGAAGTTGTACTTCTCAAACGCGATGGCAATGTACGGCAGCGTCAGATACGAGAAAATGAACGTGTACACGATGGCCGGAACCGCCAGCAGATAGAGGAACTTGTTCCGCCAGAGCTCGACGAACGGGTTCACGCGCTTTTTCTCGGTCGGCGCCGCGGTCGCAGCGGAAGAACGCATACGGAAGATCGCCCTTTCCAATAAGATTGAAGCCGGAGAGCCACCGCGGACCCGCCAACGGACCCGCATCATGCTTTTCCGAAGAGAAAAGCATGAAAAAAGGAATATTCCTTTTCGCGGCGGCGCATTCGCCGCGAAGTGCAGTCATCCTCCCCAAAATTCACGGATGGCTCCCAGATCTTTCGGGAACAGTGCCCAAAAACGCTTCTTTACGGATAGTATACCGTCCTGTGAACGGTTTGTAAACTCCTTATTTTTTGCAAAACTCCAAAAATACGCAAAGGCAACAAAACTGTAACCTTTTAAGGAGATCCAAAAGAACTGCAAAAAATTCGGATTTCTTGAAAAATCGGATTTTTGCACAGCAAAACTTCAAAAAAATCGGACGTGAATGAGATTTTGGAATTTTCCCTTGATTTTTTCGCGATTTTGCATTAACATAGAAGAATAGAGGCACAACTTTTGGGAAAATGTGTTGAAATGTTGTGGAGTATCCGAAAATCAAGAGGTTTATTATGCGAAATAAAGGCCGTTCGCGCCTGTTCCGGCGCTATTGGAACCGTTTTTTGTCCGTGATCGCGCTCTCCGTCGTGCTGCTGACGTTCCTGATCCTCTTCATCTACGCCCGCATCCAGATCGCGACGGCGAAGGAATATTCCGTCGCGCAGCTGACGCAGGTCTGCGAGATGACGGACATCCTGCACAATCAGATGCGCCTCATCAGCAATCAGGTGCTGCAAAGCGCGAATACGAACCGCTGTCTCTCCACGAAGACGTTCAACCGCCTTCAGGAGGCTGCCGCGGCGATCAAACTGCGCGAGCTCCAGACCTCCAACCCGTTCGTGCGGTACGTCGGCCTGTACAACTCCGCCTCCAACCGCTTTCTCTCGAGCTCGGCGGTGGGTTTTCTCTCCGAGGACGACGTCGACTATTATTACGGCGCGCTCGAGGGCACAAACGGCGAGACCTGCACGCTGCGTCTCATCGGCGCGAGCTACTCGACGCAGCCCAATAAGACCAAGGTCGTCTACACGTTCCTGTTCAGCGTCCGCCTCCGCAATTCCGGCGAGTCCGATCTCGTGATCGTCGACGTCAACGACGACTACTTCGCCCGCGCGCTCAACAACCTCGAGACCTCCACGGGCTTCCAGCAGGTCGTCCTGCTCGACCGCAAGGGGCAGATCCTCTCCGTCAACACGCTCGATCCGGGCACCGGGACATTCCACCTCTCGACCGATTCGCAGCTCGACGTCGAAGGGCTCCGTCTCGAGGGCAAAAGCGGGTATTTCTCGCAGAACCTCACGGACGGCACCGAAGCGCTCGTCACATGGTCGCGCGCGCCGGATTCCGGCCTCACGGTGCTGAACATCGTGCCGTATTCCAACTTCTATACCGGCGTGCCGCAGATCGCGCTTTCGGCCTTTCTCGCGGGCGCGGCCGTGCTGCTGCTCGGCTCGTTTCTCTCCTACCGCCAGAGCCGCCGCCTCTCCCGGCCGATCGAGGAGCTCTACAACGACCTCGTGACCACGCCCTCCGCGGACCGCGCCGCCGGCGACGAACTCGAGCAGCTGACGCGCGCCGTTTCCGAGATGGCCGCGCGCTCTGACAAGCTCGAGCAGGGCCTTCTCGCGTCTTACGCAGATTCCAAAAAGCGCTGCATCCAGCGGCTGCTCCACGGCGAGTACGCCGAGATCGAAAACTACCGCGAGGTCTGCGCGCGGTACGGGCTCGACCTCTCCGCGCCGTACTACTGCATCGTCACGTCGCGCTGCGTCTCCACGGAAAATGCGCCCAGCCCGGAGGACTCCAACTATTTCATCTGCCAGTACGCGCTGGAAAACGTCACGCTCGACACCGTCGGCAAGTTTGGGCACGTGACGACGTACCGCGCGAACCGCGACATGATGACGGCGCTGCTCCCTCTGCAGCAGAACCGCTTCCCGGAGAACTTCGACACGGCGCTGCAAAAGATCATCGACGTGATGCGCGACGAATTCGCGATCGAGACGACCGTCTGCATCGGCAGCATCGCGGAGGGCGCGGACAACATCAACCTCGCGTACGAGGCGACGGCGCTCGCGCTCGAACACGCGACCATCGGCAACTACGGCAAGGTGTTCTACGCGAATGAAGTCTCCGAGCGGATGAGCATGAACCAGTACCACAACAAGCTCCATCTGCGCTTTGCCGAGCACATCCGCGCCGAGGACACCGAGGCATGCGCACGCGAATTCGACCTCGCGATCTCCTACATGAAGGACGTCAGTTTCTCGACCGCGACCGCGTACTTCAACCACGTGATGATGACGCTGATGGACGACTTCCCCACCACGTACTCGGACGAGACGGCGTACGCGATGCTGATCCAGAAGCTGAACGAGATCGACCGCAGCTTACAGAACGTGCAGAACCTGCGCGCCCGCTGCATGGAGTTTATCTCCATCCTGATCCACCACCTCAGTATGCACCGCCGCTCGGGGAACGAGCTCGCGGTCGACACGGCGCGCACCTACATCGACAAAAACTTCGCGAACCCGGATCTCTCGCTTCGGATGCTCGCCGAGATGACGGGGCTCTCCCCCGCGTACTTCGGGAAGATCTTCACTGCGCAGACGACCTTCTCTTTCAGCGACTACCTGATGAACACCCGGATGAAGAAAGCCGAGCAGCTGCTCGCGGAGACGAAGCTCCCGATCGCGAAGGTCAGCGAATCCATCGGGCTCACAAACACGAATTACTTCTACTCGATCTTCAAAAAGCGGTACGGCATGACGCCCCTCGCGTATCGCAGGGCGCACAGCGGCGGCGACAGGGAAAAAGAATAGCTGGATCCCGCCGAAATCAAAACCACTGGTAAGCTAAGCGATTCACACACGATTTGAGAATTCCGGATGAGCGGGTGGTGAGGTTATGGATTATAAAATCGCAATTTGCGATGATGCAGGATCGGATCGAAAAAATATCGCCGGCATGGTCCGCCGGTGGGCTCAGGCGTCCGGGGACAGCGCGCGGATCGATGAGTTTCCCTCCGCCGAGAGCTTTCTCTTTGCATATGCCGAAAAAAGAGACTATGACATCCTCCTGCTGGACGTGGAGATGCGGGACAT
>CANQIG010000045.1 GCA_947623765.1 uncultured Clostridia bacterium
CCGATTGTAACGAATACCGGTTCCGCTGCGGCCTTAATAACAGATGGCCAAAACGGATATTTTATCGAATCCCCGGATGATATTATTGACAGGATTGAACATTTGGCTGACAATCCGGAGCTTCTTCGAACCATGCAGAGGGAAAGCCTGGCAGCCCTTGAAGCGGAAAGCAGGCGCGTTGGCTTTCGGTTGGAATTGTAGCAGCGATCTGGATCTGCGAAAATACGAACCAAGACATATTAATTGATAATGTGTAATTTTTTCCGTATTAGTTTCAACTACATCTTGTTTGTCATCAAAGTGTGTTTGCCTTACGATTCCAGAAGTAGCAAAGACTGAAATGTGGGGTTGCAATCCGCGAAATACCCCGCCATTCCGCGAAATCCACCGGGGTCGTGTCGGGGTCCAGTCCGAAACAGAAAGCAGGGTAGAGAAACGCTCCGTGAAATCAAAGGTTTCACGGAGCGTTTTGGCGCGCCCGACTGGACTCGAACCAGCGGCCTACAGAGTCGGAGTCTGTCACTCTATCCATCTGAGCTACGAGCGCATATGAAATTGGGGTCGGTCAGTAGTTGGGATCGTTTCGGCGCGCCTCTCGGCGGCCCGATTTGAGAATGGAGAGGATCTTTTCCTGCTCCTCTTTCTGCGCGGTGCGGAAATACGCGATCAGCTGGCGTTCGTCCGGGCTGAGGTCCTGCAGGACCTCCTGGATCTTGGACGCCTCCGCGCGGCGGCGAATCTGCGCCGCAGAAGCCTCCGGAGAGGACATATAACTCGGCCTTTCATGGTGAAAATCCAAAAGATCGTCCAGAGAAAGACGGTACAGATCCGCGAGATGCATGAGATCGAAGATCACCGGGACGGTCTTCGCGGTCTCGTAATAGGTGTACGTGGAGCGCTCTACACCGAGGATATTCGCGACATGGCTCTGCGAATACCCGGATTCGATCCGGTGCTGCCGGAGAAGCTGCGCAAGACGCGACCGGTCTCTCATGGGGTCCATTCCTCTTTCTTCCCTCCGCCCAATGAAAAGCTCATTGCACGGATTATACCACGGAAGGATGAGAAAAAACGCTCGAGTGAATGAATTTCACTGTACGCGAGGTCACGTTTTGTGAAAGACTTCGACCGCACACCGCTGAACAGTATAGCAGAGCGAAAGCGAATAATTTGTCGAATTATGGGGGAGGCCGGAGGTTTTTATTCGCTCAGGATCTCTTTGGAAAGCTCTTCATCTCCGGTCAGCGCGGCCAGCAGGAGACTGTAAATGCGCTGCGGGTCGCGGTGAAAGTTTTTCTTCACGACGCGCGCCTGGTGGAGATCAGGCACATAGACCTTGACCTGCATCAGGTCCATTTCGCCGCCGGAGATCTTGCACGTCACGTTGTAGCCGTGCTCCGTCTTCGCGATCATGACCGCGTTTTCGCGTTCCGCGCGTGCCGTGGCGAGCATGGAAAGCGCCGCCGTGACGGCCTTGTCGCGCACGGAGAGCGGCAGGAGCACGTCGAGGTTCTCCGCGATGTTTTCCCCTGCGGGCAGCAGGAAATAGCCCGTTTCCGTTTCTCCGACATTCCCCATGGAGACGAGCGCGGAGAGCGCGTCCCGGACCTCGAAATAGTTCGCGAGCGCGTTCTGCTGCATCACCGAGGAGATCTCCTCGCCGGTCAGCGGGCCGACGCTTTTGAGCAGATAGCAGATCAGGATGCGGATGTCGTTTTTGGACCGCAGTCCACCGGGGGCGACGCCCTGCGTCAGTGCGTCAAAATCCATATCGTTTCTCCTTTTTGAAAAAAGCGTTGCGTTGCGGATCAGATGTAGGTGATGTTTTTCCACTTGCCGCTCAGGAAGCGCAGCACGAAGAGAATGGCGCGGAACACCCAGTCGATGCACATCGCGATCCACGTTCCGAGCACGCCGAGCCCGAGATTCTGCGCCAGCAGGTAGCTGCACCCGATGCGGAAGATCCACATCGAGAAGAGGGAGACCAGCATCGTGTAACGGACGTCGTTCGCGGCGCGGAGCGCGTTCGGCAGGGCAAAGGCGAACGGCCAGAGCACGACGCAGCAGACGCTGTGGACGAGGAAGAGCTGCGCGGCGAGCTCCCGGCTCTCCTCGGAGAGCGCATAGAACGAGAGGATCGTGCGGTTGAGGAGCAGCATGATCGCTGTCATGCCCCAAGTGACCGCAAACGCGAGGATCATCAGCTTTTTGACGTACCGCTTGACCGCCTCGTAATCCCGCGCGCCGACGCACTGCCCGACCACGGTGATCATCGAGGTGCCGATCGCCATGCCGGGGATGATCTGCAGAGAGGCGAGGTTGTTCGCGACGGCGTTCGCGGAGATCGAGACCGTGCCGAAGCCCGCGACGATGCTCGCCACAAGGATCTTGCCGATCTGGAAAATGCTGTTTTCGAGCCCGTTGGGCACGCCGATGTGCAGGATGCTCTTGACGAGGCCCGGTTCAAAGGTGAACCGGTGCAGGGCGTCGTAGTGGACGGTGCGCTTCTTGTCGAACAACAGGGCCGTGATGAGGATCGCCCCGACGAAGCGGGAGACGAGCGATGCGAGCGCCGCGCCCGCGACGCCCATCTGGAAGACGAAGATCAGCAGCGCGTTGCCGCCGACATTGATGACGTTCATCAGGATCGAGGTGAGCATCGACGTGCGGCTGTCACCCATCGCGCGGAAGAGCGCCGCGCCGGCATTGTAGATGCCGAGCGCCGGGTAGGAGAGCGCGGAGAGGAAGAAATAGACCTGCGCGTTGCCCATAACGTCCGCGTCGATCGCACCGAAGATCCAGCGCAGCGCGAGGTCCCTAAACGCGATGGCGAGCACCGCGAGCAGGACCGAAAGGCCCGTGACGACGTAGAAAAGCTGTTTTGCCGCCTTGCAGGCGTTTTCTTTGTCGCCGCGCCCGATATACTGCGCGGCGATGACGGAGCCGCCGGTGGCGAGCGCGGTGAAGATCGTGATCAGCAGCATATTGATGGAGTCGACGAGGGAGATACCGGAGACGGCGGCCTCGCCGCAGGAGGACACCATGACGGTGTCTGCGATGCCGATGGTGACCGCGAGCACCTGCTCGATGACCAGCGGGATGATGAGTTTTCGCAGATCTTTGTTCGTGAACAAGAATATGCCTCTTTTCAGGGGACGGCGCGCGCCGTCCGGGAGATATTGGGCCTCGATACAAATTTTACTCTTTTTTTTTCGTTTCTGCAAGCCTTTTTTGTGCGGCACGGAAAAGCTCTCCCAAAAATGAAAAACTTTTTCAAAGTCCATTGCACGGCGCGGGATTTTGTGGTATCATAAGGGTAATCTTGATAAAATGTGGAATTTGGTGTTTTTTCAGGATTTTCCAACACTGTTGTACGATTTGTTTCTTTTTTCAGCTCCCAGAATTTCTTTTCGGAAAGGAGGTTGAGCACATGGCAAGTGTTATCAGCACGCCGCAGGTCGTGATCATGGGTCTTGTGACGGTGTTCGTCGTCCTGATCTGTCTCATCATCATCATCAAGATCCTGGGTGCCGTCCTTGAAAAGCTCGCGCCGAAGAAGCCCGTTCCCGCCGCAGCCGCGGTGCCGGCACCGGCTCCGGCCGCGCCCGCACCGGTCCCTGCCGGAGAGAAGCAGAAGACCGTCGCGGCGATCGCCGTCGCCATCGCCGAGTACATGGGGACCGACGTCTCGCACATCCGCATCCATTCGATCAAGCGGGTCTGATCCGGATCCGAACGCAGGGCTACGCGCCCAAACCACTGGTTTCATCTGTGTATTTTGAGAGGTAATTCAACATGAAAAAGTACAATGTCAATGTCAACGGCACCGCTTATGAAGTCACCGTAGAAGAAGTCAACGGCCCTGCCGCCGCCGCGCCTGTCGCGCCTCCGGTCCCGGCTCCCGCCGCTGCTCCGGCTCCCGCTGCCGCGCCCGCCGGTGCAGGCGAGTCTGTCACGAGCCCGATGCCCGGCAACATCCTCGCCGTGAACGTCAACGTCGGCGATACCGTCGCCGAGGGCCAGGTCCTCATGATCCTCGAAGCCATGAAGATGGAGAACGAGATCATGGCGCCGAAGGCGGGCAAGGTCACGAGCGTCAACGTCCAGAAGGGCGCGACGGTCGAGAGCGGCACACTCCTCTGCGTGATCGGCTGATCGCAGCCGCTGCGCAGAATAACCCAGAGTTAAGGAGTGTTCAGATATGCAAGCCATCATCAACTTTTTGAATGACACGGGCTTCGCACGGCTTGGGCAGGACCCGCTGTGCCTTGTGATGATCCTCGTCTCCTGTGCCCTTCTTTACCTTGCCATCGTGAAGAAGTTCGAGCCGCTGCTCCTTCTTCCGATCGCGTTCGGTATGCTCCTCACGAACCTGCCCGGCGCGGGCGTGTACCACGCGGAGCTCTTCGCGGAGGGCCATGTCCACTGGGAGATGTTCTCCACCGGCATCCCGATCACGAACGCGGTGGGGGAGACGGTCATGGAGAACCCGGGCCTGATCGACATCCTCTACCTCGGCGTCAAGCTCGGCGTGTACCCGTCGCTGATCTTCCTCGGCGTCGGCTGCATGACCGACTTCGGCCCGCTGATCGCGAACCCGAAGAGCCTGCTGCTCGGCGCGGCCGCGCAGCTCGGCATCTTCATCACGTACATCGGCGCGACGCTGCTCGGCTTCACGCCCGATGAGGCCGGTTCCATCGGCATCATCGGCGGCGCGGACGGCCCGACGGCGATCTACGTCACCTCCAAGCTCGCACCGCATCTCCTTGGGCCGATCGCGGTGGCAGCGTATTCGTACATGGCGCTGGTCCCGGTGATCCAGCCGCCGATCATGAAGCTGCTCACCACGAAGCAGGAGCGCATGATCCAGATGAAGCAGCTCCGCGAGGTCACGAAGACCGAGAAGATCCTCTTCCCGATCGTCGTCACGATCTTTGTTTCCCTGATGCTGCCCTCCGCGGCGCCGCTCGTCGGCTGCCTGATGCTGGGCAACCTGTTCCGCGAGAGCGGCGTCGTCGACCGTCTCAACAAGACCGCGCAGAACGAGCTGATGAACATCGTCACGATCTTCCTCGGCATCTCCGTCGGCGCGACGGCGACCGCGAAGAACTTCCTCAACTTCCAGACGCTGTCGATCCTCGCGCTCGGCGTCATCGCCTTCGGTCTTGGCACCGCGGGCGGCGTGCTCCTCGCGAAGTTCATGAACCTCTTCCTCAAGGAGAAGATCAATCCGCTGATCGGCTCCGCGGGCGTCTCCGCCGTTCCGATGGCGGCGCGCGTTTCGCAGGTGGTCGGCCAGAAGGAAAATCCGCGCAATTTCCTCCTGATGCACGCCATGGGCCCGAACGTGGCCGGCGTCATCGGGTCTGCGGTGGCCGCGGGCGTGTTCCTCGCCCTGTTCGGCTGATGGATTGGAAAGGAAATGTAGAATATGGCTAAGAATCCCTTAAAGATCACAGATACCATCCTGCGCGACGCGCACCAGTCGCAGGCCGCGACCCGGATGCGTCTCGAGGATATGCTGCCGATCTGCGACAAGCTCGATAAGGTCGGATACTGGTCGCTGGAATGCTGGGGCGGCGCGACGTTCGACGTGTGTATGCGGTTCCTCAACGAGGACCCGTGGGAGCGCCTGCGCGCGCTGAAAAAGGCCATGCCGAACACCCCGCTGCAGATGCTCCTGCGCGGCCAGAACCTCCTCGGCTACAAGCACTATGCTGACGACGTGGTCGAAGCGTTCGTCAAGAAGTCGATCGAGAACGGCATCACGGTCGTCCGCGTGTTCGATGCGCTGAACGATCCGCGCAACCTCGAAGCGCCGCTCAAGTACGTCAAGGAGTACGGCGGCGTCGCCGAGGCGTGCATCTCCTACACGCAGAGCCCGGTCCACAACGAGGATTACTTCGTGGACCTCGCGATGAAGCTGGAGAAGATGGGCGCGGATACCATCGCCATCAAGGATATGGCGAACCTGCTCCTGCCGTATGACGCGTATTCGCTCGTCAAGAAGCTGAAAGCGAACGTCGGCGTGCCGATCCATCTGCACACCCACAACACCACCGGCACCGGCGATATGACGAACCTCATGGCGGCGCAGGCCGGCGTGGACATCGTGGACTGCGCTCGCGAACGGAACTTCCCAGCCCGCGACGGAGTCGCTCGTCGCGACGCTCAAGGGCACGAGCCGCGACACCGGCTTCGACATGGAGCTCCTCAGCGAGATCGCGGCGTATTTCCGCACGGTCGCCGATAAGCTCAACATCGACAAGAAGGTCCTCGGCGTCGACACCAACACACTGCTGTATCAGGTCCCGGGCGGGATGCTCTCGAACCTGCTCTCGCAGCTCAAGCAGGCGAAGGCCGAGAACAAGTACTACGACGTGCTGGCGGAGGTCCCGCGCGTGCGCGAGGACTTCGGTTACCCGCCGCTCGTCACCCCGACGAGCCAGATCGTCGGCACGCAGGCCGTGATGAACGTGCTTTCCGGCGAGCGCTACAAGATGGTGCCGAAGGAGAGCAAGGCGCTGCTGCGCGGCGAGTACGGCGCGCTGCCCGGCAAGGTCAACGAAGAGGTGCGAAAAAAGTGCATCGGCGACGCGGAGGTCATCACCTGCCGCCCGGCGGATCTCATCGAGCCGGAGATGGAGAAGTACCGCAAGGAGCTCGGCGCGCGCGCGAAGAGCGACGAGGACGTCCTCTCCTATGCGCTGTTCCCGGCCGTCGCGGATAAGTTCTTCCAGTGGCGCGACAACCCGGTGAAGGAAGCGCCGGCCGAGGCTCCGAAGGCCGCGCCTGCGCCCGCCGCCGCGAAGAACGACGGGCCCCGCACGCTGATCGTGGAAGATCTCACGAACGGGAATTTCTGATCCCGGAAGCGCGGACGCTTCGCATGGCATGAAATGAATCGACAGGCAGGACGCCGTACAATTGGCGGCCTGCCTGTTTGGCGTCCCGGGATGTTTTGTCGGCAATTCGTGAATAGCTGTCGAAATGTGACGAAAAAATTGAGCGTCCAGGCAAAATGCCATTTACAAAAACCGCGGAAAATGATACAATGCAGGAAAGAGAAAAGCGGAGGAAAGCACTCCGCTGAGGGAGGGCAGCAAAATGTATCAATTTGACCGGAGCGCTTACGAAGCGCGCATGAAGTGGTTCACGCACGACCGGTTCGGAATGTTCATCCACTGGGGTATCTATGCGATCCCGGCGCGGGGCGAGTGGGTGCGCTCGCAGGAACGTATGCCGGAAAGCCAGTACCGCCCCTTCTTTGAGGAATTCAACCCCGTCGATTTCGACCCGAAGGCGTGGGCGAAACTCGCGAAGCAGGCGGGCATGAAGTATGCCGTGCTGACCTCAAAGCACCATGACGGATTCTGTCTGTTCGATTCCGCGCTCACCGACTGGAAGGTGACGAACACCCCGTTTGGCCGGGACATCGTGCGGGAATTCCTCGACGCGTTCCGTGCGGAGGGGTTGAAGGTCGGGCTGTACTATTCTCTGCTGGACTGGCACCACCCGGATTATCCTGCTTACGGCGACCAGAACCACCCAGAGCGCGACAACCCCGCGTTCAAGGATGTGCCGCGGGATTTTGACAGATACCTCGACTATATGCACGGGCAGGTGCGCGAGCTCTGCACGAATTACGGCAAGCTCGACATCATGTGGTTCGACTTTTCCTACGGGGAGCTCACCGGCGAAACGTGGCGCGGCGCGGAGCTCGTCCGCATGGTGCGCGAACTGCAGCCCGGGATCATTCTCGACAACCGGCTCGAGGTGAGCGGCAGCGGCTTCGGGTCGATCGCGACGGACGCGCCGCTCGAGTACAGCGGCGATTTCGTGAGCCCGGAGCAGATCATCCCGCAGACCGGGTTCCGCGACAGCGCGGGGCGCAGCATCTGCTGGGAGGCGTGCATCACGATGAACGACAACTGGGGGTATACCGCGCTCGACAAGAACTTCAAGCCCGCCGGAACGCTCATCCGAAAGCTCGTTGAATGCGTCAGCAAGGGCGGCAATCTGCTGCTCAACGTCGGCCCGGACGCGCGCGGGAACATCCCGCCGGAGTCCGCGGCGATCCTGAATGCGATCGGCGAATGGATGCGGAAGAACGGCGAATCGATTTACGGCTGCGGAGTCTCCGACCTACCGAAGCCCGAAAACGGCCGGATCACGCGCTGCGGCAAAACGCTCTATTACCATATCCTTGAAAACTCCATTGGCGGCGTCCCGCTGCAGGGCGTCGGCGCGGACGAGATCGAGTCCATCCGTCTCCTCGCGGACGGGTCAGAGGTCAAACAGCTCAAGGGCTGGATCTGGGACAACTATCCGGACGTCGTGTTCGTCGAGGTGAGCCGTTCCGCGCGGCTCCCGGATGAGACGGATACGGTCGTCGCGGTGCGCCTGAAATAAAGCCATGGCGGGAAAAAAGCGCCTGCCGCCGCGGGACGACATCCCGCGTTTTCCGATGCAGGCAGAGGACTCTCCCGAGGAGGCGCTCGCGTTCTTCCTTCGGCTGCTGGAGCCGGGCGTCGATCCCACGATCCTCGCGGATCGGCTGCTCGAGCGCTTTGACCGGATCGCGGACGTGTTCAACGCGCCGCCGGAGCTTCTGCTCCGCGTGGAGGGCGTCACGCCGCGCGTCGCGGGCGCGCTCTCCGCGCTGCCGGATTTCAGCCGCATATACGAGCGGGACAAGAAGGTGCACCGCCTGCGGCTCTTCAATTCGCAGAGCGCGTTCGAGGCCGTCCGCAGTCGGTTCTCCTCCATGCGGCGGGAGATCCTGGTGCTGCAGATCCTCGACAGCAAGGGGTATCTGCAATACATGGGGACCGTCGGGGAGGGCTCCACCGACAAGGTGCCGATCCTCATCCCGGAGATCGTGCAGCTCTGTCTGCTCTACAACGCGAACACGGTGTTCCTCTCGCACAACCACCCGAGCGGCAACGTCATGCCGTCGCATGAGGACATCGTGGCCACGCGCGAGGTGGTGCTGGCGCTCTCCAGCATCCATGTCAATCTGTTCGATCACTTCATCTTCGGCCGGGACGACTACTTCTCCATGCTGGACGGCGGGATGCTCAAGCCCATCAAGGACGAGATCTACGCGTTCCGGCGGGAACTGCTCGACTGAGATCAAATTCGGGCGCGGCGCTGCCGCGCCCTTTGCCTGTGCTTTTTTTGGGGATGCGGGAGAGTTCCGAAAAAATCATCGAACAGAAGTTCAAAAAACTCTGTACATTTGAAAAGGTCTGTGCTATAATGGGAGGGACGCGGGCTGGAGCAGCCCTAGGGGGAAAGCAGCCGCGCCGGATCTTAGCTTTTGGGTGTTGCGAACATGGACTTCAAGATTCATTCCAAATATAAGCCGACCGGCGACCAGCCGGAGGCTATCCGCGATCTTGTCGCGTCGATCCGCGCGGGGAACAAGGAGCAGACGCTCCTCGGCGTGACGGGCAGCGGCAAGACATTCACGATGGCGAACGTCATCGAGCAGCTGAACCGCCCGACGCTCGTGCTCGCGCACAACAAGACGCTCGCGGCACAGCTCTGCTCCGAGTTCCGGGAGTTTTTCCCGGAGAACGCCGTCGAGTACTTCGTGTCGTACTACGACTACTATCAGCCGGAGTCCTACATTGTACAGACAGATACATACATCGAGAAGGACAGCGCGATCAACGAGGAGATCGACAAGCTCCGCCACAGCGCGACGAGCGCGCTCTCCGAGCGGCGGGACGTCATCATTGTCGCGTCGGTCTCCTGCATTTACAGCCTCGGCGACCCGATCGACTACCGGACGATGGTCATCTCCCTGCGGCCGGGGATGCAGAAGAGCCGCGACGAGCTGATCCGGAAGCTCGTCGACATCCAGTATGAGCGCAACGACGTGAACTTCATACGCAACAAGTTCCGCGTGCGCGGCGACGTCGTGGAGATCTTCCCGGCGGAGTCGAGCGAAAAGGCGATCCGCGTGGAGTTCTTCGGGGACGAGATCGACCGCATCTGCGAGATCATCCCGCTGACCGGGGAGATCGTCGCGGAGCGCAAGCACGTCGCGATCTACCCGGCGTCGCACTACATCGTCCCGGCGGAGAAGATGGCGAAGGCGCTCGGGGACATCGAGGCGGAGATGGAGGAGCGCGTCGCGTTCTTCAAGGCGCAGGGCAAGCTGCTCGAGGCCCAGCGCATCGAACAGCGCACGAAATACGACATCGAGATGCTCAGCGAGATCGGGATGTGCAAGGGCATCGAAAACTATTCGCGCGTGCTCTCGGGCCGCGCGCCGGGCAGTATGCCCTGCACGCTGCTGGATTACTTCCCGAAGGATTTCCTGCTCTTCGTGGACGAATCCCATGTGACGCTGCCGCAGGTGCGCTCGATGTACGCCGGGGACCGCGCGCGCAAGGAAACGCTCGTGGATTACGGCTTCCGGCTGCCCTCGGCGTTCGACAACCGGCCGCTCAACTTTGACGAGTTTTACGATCACCTCGACCAGGCGGTGTTCGTGAGCGCGACGCCGGGCGATTTCGAGATGGAGCGCTCCGCGAAGATCGTGGAGCAGGTGATCCGCCCGACGGGCCTGCTCGACCCGCGCGTCGTCGTGAAGCCGACCGACGGGCAGATCGACGACCTGATCTCCGAGATCAACGTGCGCGCCGAGAAGGGCGAGCGCGTGCTCATCACGACGCTGACGAAGAAAATGGCGGAGGACCTGACCGGGTTCCTCCAGAATTACGGGATCAAGGTGCGGTATATGCACCACGACATCGACACGGTGGAGCGCATGGAGATCATCCGCGACCTGCGCCTCGGCGAGTTCGACGTGCTCGTCGGCATCAACCTTTTGCGCGAGGGCCTCGACATCCCGGAGGTGTCGCTCGTCGCGATCCTCGATGCGGACAAGGAGGGCTTCCTGCGCAGCGGGCGCAGCCTCGTGCAGACGATCGGCCGCGCCGCGCGCAACGCGAACGGCGAGGTCATCCTCTACGCCGACGAAGTGACCGACTCGATGGAATACGCGATCCGCGAGACGGAGCGCCGCCGCACGATCCAGGAAAAATACAACGAGGACCACGGCATCACGCCGACGACCATCGTCAAGGACGTGGCGGAGATCCTCGAGATCACCTCGGCGCGCGAGGACAAGAAGCGCGCGAAGCACCGCTATACCCCGCAGGAAAAGCGCGCGCTGATCGAAAAGCTGACAAAGGAAATGAAGGCCGCGGCAAAGCTGCTCGAGTTCGAGCACGCCGCGTACCTCAGAGACCGCATCAAGGAGCTGGAAAATGATAACCGAAGCGGCAGAAGCAAAAAATAGAAAAGAGACGTACTACGCGCGGCTGGTGCGCCAGCTCGCGCTCGAATGCAATACCGTGCCGGAATCGTTCTCGGTCCCGGGCGTGACGCTGACCGTCTCTGCAAAGCCCGAGGGCGTGCGGATGTACAGCCGGGAGACGCCGTTTTTCC
>CANQIG010000046.1 GCA_947623765.1 uncultured Clostridia bacterium
GGTTCCGTGCTGAACGCATTTGGCAGCGCCGTGCAGACGTACCGGCTCGGCTGCGTCGGCGCGGGCAAGATCAACCCGCGCTACGGCATCCGGTTCGTCGAGGGCATCGAGCGCTATTCCTCTCTGAAACTGAACCGTCCGCTTGCGGACTTCTACCGCGCGGAGCGCGACGTGCTCCCGCCGGACGACCTGTTCGAAGAGGCGCGGGCGCTGAGCGGCACGGCGGTGCTCGTCCTCAACCGCCCGACCGGCGAGAGCGAGGACAATCGCCCCGAGCCCGGCGCGTACCGCCTCTCGGCGGACGAAAAGGCGCTGCTCGACGGGCTGCGCGCCCGGTTTGAAAAGCTCGTCGTCGTGCTCAACACCGGCTACCCCATCGAGATGAACTGGATCGACAGCGCCGACGCGATCCTCTGGACGGGCCTGAACGGCATGGCGGGCGGCCGCGCGCTGGCCGAGATCCTCGACGGCACGGTCTCCCCCTCCGGGCGTCTGCCCGACACATGGGCGTTCGACTACGGCGACATCCCCGCGGCGGTGAACTTCAACTTCGCGCCCGGGGAGACGAGCCGGATGTCGGGGAACGACAACGAACTGCGGGAATTCAACGTGACGGTCTACGAGGAGGGGCTGTACGTCGGCTACCGGTACTTCGAGACGTTCGGGAAGCGTGCCGCGTTCCCGTTCGGCCACGGCCTGAGCTACACCTCGTTCACGCGGCGGTGCGTGCGCTTCGCCGAGAAGGACTGCGCGGTGGAGCTCGACGTGGAGGTCACGAACACTGGCGCGGTCTGGGGCAAGGAGAGCGTGCTGCTCTTCGCCGAGCTGCCCGAGGGCAAGCTCGAGCAGCCGAGCCGCCGCCTCGTGGACTTCGCAAAGACCGACACGCTCGCGCCGGGCGCAAGCGAGGTGCTGCACCTCAAAGTCAGCCCGCGCGGCTTCGATTCCTACGACGAAGCGGCCGCGCGCTGGATCATCGAGCCGGGCACGGTGCACCTCTACCTCGGCGGCTCGGTCGCGGAGGCCAAGGAGGCCGCGTCCTTCGACGTGCCGGAGGAGATCACGGTCGCGCAGGTGAAGAACCGCGTCGTCCCGCCCATTGAAATTCACGAACTCAGCCGCCGCGACCCGGAGGGCACCTGGCCGACGGGACGCGAGAGCCGCGTGGTCGAATCGGTGGCGCTGCCATATAGGCAGGAGCGCAGGCGCACGCCGGAAGCGCGGCCCGTCACCGGGGAAAAGCCGGAGAAGCTCGTCACCTTCCCGATGCTCCTCAAGGACCCGTCGCTGCTGAACGCGTTCGTTTTGCAGATGAGCGACTACGAGCTCTGCCGCTGCTCGGCGGGCGGCCGCACGGGCTGGGGCTACGGCGACAGCGGTTTCGCCGGGGTGCTCTACGCGGAGGGCGCGCTCGAAAAATACGAGATCCCGAAGGACTACTACTTCTCCGACGGCAACAACGGTCTCAACATGAACGACGCGAACGTCGGGTTCCCCGTCTCGAACGTGGTCTGCGCGACGTTCAACGAGCGTCTTTCCTACGAGGAGGGCCGCGCGATCGCCGAGGAGGCAATCGGCATGAAGCTGCCGTGCATCCTCGCCCCGGCGGTCAATCTCCACCGGAACCCGCTCTGCGGCCGCCACAGCGAGTATTTCTCCGAAGACCCGGTGCTCTCCGGGCGCATGGCCGCGCAGGAGGGCCGGGGACTACAGTCCTGCGGCGTGGCGTGCAGTTTGAAGCACCTCTTCGCGAACAACGCGGAGTATCTGCGCTACACGAACCATGTGCTCGTGACCGAGCGCACTGCGCGCGAGCTGTACCTGCGCATCTTCGAGGAGGCGCTGCAAGTCTATATGCCTGACACCGTGATGACCGGCTACAACGCCGTGAACGGCGTCTGGTGCGGCGAGGATGAGGACCTGCTCGAGGGCATCCTCCGCGAGGAATGGGGGTTCACCGGCTACGTCATGTCCGACTGGGGCGGCGCGAACAGCTGTCCCAGCGGCGCGCCCGCGCAGGCGGGCCTGAGCTGGGTGGCGCCGGGCAGCATGGACGATTCGACGGTCACGCCGATCCTCGACGCCCTCAGCGCGGGGAAGCTCGACCGGGAACGCCTCCGCGCGAACGTCCGGGACCTGTTCCAAACCGTCATCAAGTACGCGAAATACACGGCAAAGTGAGACCGATAAAGCAAAAAAGCGCGCAGGCTGCGCGTTCTTTTTGTTGTATGCTTTCCGTGTACCGTACTCTCCCCGGACAGTAAAGAGAGACCGTACTTTTTTCATGGGATTTGTGCAAAACCCGCGCGGCCTCACCACCGCGCCGAAATGAGCTCGATGGGGTCGGCCTTGAGGTTCCGGTTCACGAGCACCGTCCCGAGCCCGAGATAGAGCGCCGCCGCAGCGAGCGGCAGCACCACCCCGATCCAGAACCGCAGGGGGCTCACCACCGTGACTGCCGGCGCGTTGTGCGCCCAGCTGCTGAACGTCAGGTCGTACTGCGCGGTCGGGTCGGCGGTGATCCGCGCCCCAAAGAGCGCGACCGCCGCTGCGCCGAGCGCGCTGCCCAAAAAAGCCGCGAGCGCCACAGCCGCGCCCGATCCGCCGAGCAGCGAGATCCGGCACTGGCGCTTCGTCATGCCGAGGCTCCGCTCGATCGCCGTGCGTTTTTTCTGCTGCAAAATAAATACATAGAGCGCGAATAGCAGGAACACAAGGGTCATCGTGGCGCTCACGGCGAAGAGCAGCACCGAGGTCGTCCGCGTGTTCTCGATGCTCCCCACGACACGCGCGTACCCGCCGTCGTCGTAGGTGATCTCGAGCTTCGCCGCCTCCGGCACGGCCTCGCGCAGCGCGCGGTCGAATTCGTCCGCCGTCCCGTTCGGGATCTCGAAGCTCACCGTCGTGTCGCGCATCGGCCCGACATAGACAATGTGGTCCTCGTCGCTCGCCGTAACGGACTTTGCCGGGATGATGAACGTGCCGCGCGCGATCTCCGACGCGCCGGCATACACCTCGTCCTCGCTGACGCTGTCGTAGATCCCGACGACCTCATAGCTCGAGATCTCGAACGCGTCGAGCATCTTCCCGTCCACGCCGAGCAGACTGTACCGCCGGATGAAGGACGGCGCGTCGAACGTCATGTGGAAGAGCGCGCGGTCTTCCTCCAAATCGGGCGTGTACCCGTATAGCGAGGCGTAGAGCGGCAGCATGATGTGGCTTCCGACTCTCAGGTGGGTGCCCGCCCCGTTTTTTGCGACGCCTTCCGCCATTTCCCGGGAGATCATGCAGACCTTCGCACCCGTCTCGAATTCCTCCTCGGTGATCTCCCGCCCCTCCGCGAGGTACATCCGCCTCGAGTGGAACGATGGGAGCAGCGTCAGGCTGTTCGTCGGGAGCACGTTGTAGATCGTGTCCTGCTTGATCAGGAACTGGATCCACCCCACGAGCTCGCGCTTCACCGCCTCCCCGTCCCCGTCGAAGGGGATGAGATAGACGTTCGGGTCGTTGAGATCGAGCAGCTCGCGGTCCGTCGCGGAGAAGCGCACCGCGTCTCCCGCCTCCCGCGCCGTGCCGCCCGACGGGTTCACGCCCGGGATCGCTTCGCCCGAGCGCGTCTGCAGCGAGCAAAACGGCATCTGGATGACGACCCACTCCGTCTCGCCGTGCTGCTCGCACGTCTCCGCGGTGAGGAACGCCGCGTACTGCTGCCCCGCGGTGACGGGGCGCGGCGCGCCGGTATAGTGCTGGCAGACCGTGATCGTGTCGCCAAAGGCGGCGTGCTCGGGTTCATCCGTGATCGACGCATAGAGGCTCATGAACTCGCCCTTCCGCTCGTAAAACACATCTGTGACCTGCGCGGTGAACGGTGTCGTCCCGTCGCTGTCCTCCAGCGCCGTAAAGAGCAGGAACTCCGTGCGCTGCGGGAAATCCTTGTCCGGGTTCTTGATCTGCATCAGCATCGGGTCGATCGACGTGAGATAATACGGGCGCTCTTCCGGCGGGGTGAGATATTCCGCGCCGTCAAAGTTCAAAAGGTCGACCGAAAGGAAACGGTCGTAGCTCTCCTCGACCGTGGAATAAAACGGCAGGCAGCTGTTGGAATGCACGGAAACATCGGTGCTCTCCGGCTTTTGGGAGACCGTCCCGATCGTCGTGAACATCCGCTCCGCCTCCGCGATGCGGGCGTCGGAATCCGCGAGCAGCACGGTGCTGAACACGAGCATCGCCGTGCTGACGGCGAGCATCAGCAGGAGAATCGCCGTTTTCAGCGGCGTGCGCAGGATCTGCAATATGCTGAGTTTCATTGTGAATCCCTCCTCAGTCGATCCGCGTCAGAAGCGAAAGCGCGTCGACCCGCAGGAGGACGGCCATCGCGGCGGCAGAGCCTCCGCACGCGCAGACGAGAAACAGCCCGCAGACCGCGAGCGCCATGCCCGCCCCGAGATGCGCCGCGAGCAGCGCCGGGAACACGAGCACGCACCCGGCGAGGTGGAGCAGCAGCATCGCGGTGATCCGCACCGCCGCGCTGCGCCGCCGCCCGTTCCCGACGGAGAACTCCAGCGCGAGCTCGCGCTGCGTGCCGCGCAGCAGAAAGAACGCCAGCACGCCGAGCAGCAGGAGCAGCACGATAAACACCGGCACGAGGAACGCCCGGAAGATCGAGAGCGTCAAGGTGACCTGCCCCGCCGTCTCGATGAACAGCTGGTCGTCGAACCGCAGCGCGCCGCCCTCTACTTGGTAGGAATCCAGAGGGTTGGCTTCTACAAAACCTCTCGGCACGTGGAGTGCCGCTTTCACCGCGTTCAGATCCGCGTCCTCCGCGAGCGTCCCGGAAAGCGACGCGTAGCTGAAATACGACTTCGCCTCTTTGTCCCGGCCGATGCGGTAACGCCCGTACTCGCTGCGTTCGTCGGCGAGCGCGCGCAGATACGCGACCGGGCAGAGCATATCTTTTTGCCCGCGGTACGGCCCGGAAAAGATCGCTCCGACTGTAAATTCACACGCGTAGGGCTCGGAAAGCACCGCGCGATAATCACCGGCCAAGTCGTGCAGGAGCAGACTCACCGAGAGCGGGAAGCGGTCTCCCGGCTGCACGCCGAGTTGGCGCGCCGCGGTGTCCGAAAGCGCGCACACCGGCCGGTCCGAGGCGAACAGCGCCTCGCTCTCGCCGTCCGCGTAGGTGAACTGCACCCCGTCAAAATCCTCGAGCGCCGCGAAATCGTTGACCGCGAGGATCTTCAGGCTCTCCTCCGCGCCTTCTTCAAAATTCCCGAACGCCTCGGAGGTGCACCGGATGTCCCGCATCGGCACGGAGACGAAAAGGTCGTACCGCTGCGCAGAGATGTCGAGCCCGTCCTCCGCTTTGCCGGACAAGCTGAGGACCTCGACTCTGACCGGCACGGTTTTGGTGAGCGTATGGAGCAGCGTCTCCAGCTTCTCCATCTGCAGGAGATAGACGGCGACGCACGCGCAGAGAAGCACCGTCGCCCCCGGCACAAACCAGAGCGGCCTGTGCCGGAGGAGATACCGAAGCTGCCTCAAAAACATCTTGAACACCCCGCTTGTTGAGAGAAGTCCCCGTTCAGTTCGCGTCCCGGCTGAGAAGATAGACCGGGTCGATTCGGATGTTCCGGTTGACGAGCACAACGGAAACGCAGAGGATCACGAGGAGCAGCGATGCCGGGATCAGGAAGAACAGCGCGACCGGCGTTTCCACCTCGCTGTTTTCCACAAACGACTCGTTCCCTGCCCACAGGCTGTATTTCCGGCTGAACCGCGCGGAGACGGTCGCCGGGGCTTCTTCCTCGGTTTCGGACGTGATCGAAACGCTCTCCGAGGACGCTGCCGCGCCGCCCACGGTTCCCGTCAGCGCAGCGCCGAGCACCGTGCCGACGATCGCGGAGACGAGCGCCAGCGCCAGCACGCCGGAAACGATCGAGATCCGGCACTGCCGCTTTGTAAAGCCCAAAGCCCGCTCGATGGCCGTGCGCTTCTTCTCCTTCACGACGAAGAAGTAGAGCAGCAGGGCGATGACGGCGGCAACGGAAAGCAGGCCGAACGCAAAGAGCAGCATCGCGGTGTTCCGCGCGTTCAGGAGGCTGTTCATCACGTCGGAATAGCCGCGGTCGTCATAGCGGATCTCAAGCTGTTCCAGTCCCTCGACATTCTCCCGCAGCGCGGTGTCGAAGGAATCGATCATCCCGTTCGGGATCTGGAAGGAGCAGGACAGCGCGTTGATCGGGTCGAAGTACGCGATGTTGTTTTCGACCGACGCGCCGACCGACGCGGAGGGGATGATGATGAGGTCGTTCGCGATCTCTCCCGCGCCGCCGCCGCCTTCGTTCACGAGGCGGTACGTCCCGACGATCTCGTATTCCGCCGTCCAGAAGGGCTCGTAATACTCTCCCTCAGCGTTCAGCAGGCTGTAATCCGCATAGGAAGACAGCACCTGATACGAAGAATACCCGTACAGCGCGCAGAGCAGCGGGAGCTCGATCTTGTCCCCGACCCGCAGCAAGTTCGTCTGTGCAAACGAGGACGACACGAGGCAGACCGCCGCGCCGCTCGCGTATTCCTCCTCGGTGATCTCCCTGCCGTCCTTCATCCGCGCGAGCTTCGCGTGGAACGACGGCAGGAGCCGAATGTTGTTCGTCGGCATGACGCTGAACAGGGAACCGCTGCTCCCCTGAAAGTCGGCCCATTTCAGCCAGTCCTGCCCGCGATTGCCTTCCTCGTAAAAATCCGCGGTGACCTCGTCCACGCGCCGCGTTCTTTCGGGATAATACCCGACATTGACCGTGTTGCCAACCGCGTCCCGCTGTGTGGAATGCGGGCCCGTGAATACATCGTATTCCAAGCAGAAATGCGTCTCGCAGTGGACCCCTGATAGGATCGCAATATAGGTTTTTCCGGCCTTCAGCGGTGTGGGGACGGTGCGGCACTGACAAAGCGGGATCACGTCCCCCTCCTGTAAGCTGATTTCACTCTCGCCCCAATGGTTTTCGCTCTTCTGGGATGGCCGGATGTTGTTGAATAGCGCCTTGGTAATTTGAACCTCCACGGGCCCGTCGTCGCCGTCCGTATCCTCGAGCGGGGTGAACTCCACGATTTGTCTGCGATAGTTCCCCAGTTCGCGCGAACGTTTCATCTCCGGCAGGTACGTGACGTAATACGGGCGGTTCTCCGGCGGCAGGATGTAATTCGCGCCGGGGAAATCCAGCTGATCGACCGAGAAGGTCTCGCCGTAAATGTCGGAGGCGCGCGTGATGAGCCCCTGGCACACATCCGGCGTGACCGTCACCCGTGTGTCGATCGGGACCTGTTCGACCGTACCGACCGTCTCGAACTCGCTCTCCGCCGCCGCGATCCGCTGCGTGGACTGCGAAAACAGCACCGCGCCGAACACGAGCAGCAGCGTGCTCGCGGTCATCAGCAGGAAGAACAGCGCGGCGCGCAGGGGCGTGCGCAGAAGCTGCCGCAGGCTCTTTTTGACGATCATGCGGATGCCTCCCTCGTCAGCCGCCCGTCGCGCATCCGGTACACGATGTCCGCGCCCGCGGCGATATTCAGGTCATGCGTGACGACGATCACGCAGTACTGCTTCTCCCGCACCAGCCGGTGCAGCAGGTCGATGATGAGCTGCCCGTTCTCGCTGTCGAGGTTGCCGGTCGGCTCGTCCGCGAGGAGCACCCGCGCCTCCGAGGCGAGCGCGCGGGCGATGGCGACGCGCTGCTGCTGCCCGCCCGAGAGCATCGAAGGCAGCTTGCGGACGTCCACCTCGGAGAGGCCCACCGCGTCCAGAAGCTCCTTTGCGCGCGGCTTCGCCTCCTTCTCCGGCACGCCGTGGAGGAACATGGGGTACATGACGTTTTCCAGGAGGTTCAGCGCCGGGAACAGGTTGAACGACTGGTAGATGACGGAAACGTTGTCCCGCCGGTGCTTTTCGCTGTCCGCCGCCGTGACGGGCACGCCGTCCACGAGCACCTCGCCCTGAGTGGGCGCGCCGAGCCCGGCCAGCATGGAGAGCAGCGTCGTCTTCCCCGAGCCGGACTGCCCGACGATGGCGTAGAACTTGCCCTCCTCGAAATCGCAGGTCACGTCGGTGAGCGCCTGCACCTGCTGGTATTTGCTCTGATATACGAAACTCACGTTTTGTGCGGAAATTTGGCTCATATTGGTCACGTTCCTTTCTTTCAGTCGACTTTGGTCAGCATATCGAGCGTGTTGAAGCGGAGGATGGACAGGAGCGCCGGCACGATCCCGACGACAGCGCAGACGAGGAACAGCCCGCAGACCGCAAGCGCCTCCCCGGCGGAAAGTCCCGCCGCAAACACCAGTACGGGTGAGGCGAGCGCGCAGCTCAGGATGCAGAGCAGGAACACCGCCGCAAAGAACACCGCGAACAGCGCCCGCTTCGGGACGCCGAGGGAGTTCGCGACGGCCATGTCTCGCGACGTGCTGCGGAGCACCAGAAAGATCACCAGCGCGGCGAGCCCCGCGAGCAGCAGCAGGAACGGGACGAAGAAGCTCTGGAACAGCGAGAGGTTCTGCAGGAGCTGTTCCGCCGTTCGGATGAACTGCTCGTCGTCCACGGAGACGGTGCTGCCGCCGTACTGACCGGAGGCCTCAGGATTCGCCTCCTGGAAGCCCATCTCCGGCAAGCTCGCCTTGAACGCGTTGAGCCGCATCGGGTCGTCCAGCGTCGCGGAGGTCGTCCCGTAGGTGAACTCCACCCCGGCGCTCTTTGTCGCCTCCTGCATCCACGCGATCGGCACATACATGGACGTCGGCTCCCCGGAGGCCGCGAGCGCGTCGAACGTGCCGACCACCGTGAGCTCCACGTCCCCGAGCGGGAGGAAGCTCAGGCCGTTGCTCTTCCGGGAAACCTTGTACATCGGGAACGTCACGGCATCGCCGAGCGAAAGACCGTGCTCGTCCGCGAAACCCTTGTACACCACGCAGACCGGCTCCGGGCCGCCGCTGAACAGGGACGGGCCGTACCCGTTTGCATAGGCAAACGAGGGCAGCGCGATCCCGGTCGCTTCTACGCAGTTTGCCCCGGCGATGGACGTGTCCCCGCCGGCAAACGGATCGACCGCCCGCGCGTCCTCACTGACGGCGCCCGCCGCACTGCTCGTGCAGCGCACGTCGTGCACCCCCGCGGAGGACAGCGCAAAGAACTGGCTCTCCAGAATGTTCAGGCCGCCCTGCCGCGAGCCGTCCCCGCTGACGATGTGCACCGTGACCGGGAGCTTCTCTGCAAGGTCGTCCAGCGCCGCCTGCGTCGACCGGATGTTGCGTATGTAGAACGACATACAGATGACCAGCAGCGCGAACAGAACGACGAGCAGAACGCTCCGCATCTTCTTCCGGAAAAGCTCCCATTGGATCTGTTTCAGGTAAAGCATTGGCCTCACTTCCTTTTGATGTATTGCGTCCGCCTCCCGGGCCGTCCGGTACGGCGCATAACTTTGCGCTGTGCCGAAACCGGGCTTTGGCGGCAGAATTTTGGGTCGAAACGACTGTCCGCTTGCGCAGGAGCCGCCTTCTCCATCAGTATAGCATAACCCCCCCCCGAAAAGTAAAGGGATATGTTCAAAATATTTCCACGGTTTTCAACCGTTTTTTTGGGGTTCTGCGCGGCGTGTTTCCGTGCGTCGGAAAACGGCAAACTGCCTCTGATACAGTATGGCACAAAACGCCCGTTCGTGCGGAAGTTGTGTCTCAAATGCTGGAATCTTGTGCCTGAAAGGCGGTTTTGGGACTGACGGAAGCGGGGCGCAGAACGGCGCGGAAAACGCAGACCGGGAGAGGGCGTAATCTCCCACTGTTCAGTGTACCATACCGCCCGGAAAAGGAAAAGCGACCGGCTGAAATTTTTGCAAAAATTTTGCATGGATTTCAGCCGGTCTTCTTTTCCGTGGAGGTTTTTCGATGCCACATTTCGGATCTCAGCTCCAAGGCTGCGTCCGCCAATGCGATCAGCGGCATGTATCCTGCCGCGTCACACCCGATGTCCCTCCAATGTCCCTCCAAAAGTGGCGGGTAAAGCGAGAAAAATTGCCGCGTCCCTCCGATTTTCGAGGCGCGCGGCATAGTCAAAGCCCTGAATGAGCATATAATACGGACATCGCCCCATAAGGGGCTCCTCCTGCGACCCGTAAACGGGTCTCTCTATCCTCTGTAAGCCGTCTCGAAACAGAAAAAAGTTTTTCCCTTCGCCCTCGGTGTACTGCTGCATAATTAACTCAGCAGTATCAAAATAGATGATTTGCCAAGGCTTTTTTATCGCCCCTAGTCGAACTAGGGGTTGTTTCATGCTGAAAGCGACAGTCAGGACTCCCGGCGAAGCCGGTGGCTCGAAGCCGTTGGCTTGGGAAAGCCCTGAAAGGGCCTGTTGTCGGCACGCACCGAAAGACGCATTGTGAATGGTTTGCCGCTTGCATCACTCGCCCCGCCGCCCATAAATGGGAAATTCCCGTGCCCTTAGGGGTTTTTCTGAATGGCGAACCGCGCAAGTTTCTTTCCGCGCTTCGCTCGATGCTTGCGGCGAAAGCGTTTCTACACGCACCGGCAGAGCCGGTGGTTGTTTTCTCGCTAAAGCATACAAAGCAATTGGCGCCCGGCCGAAGCCGGGCGCCATTTCTGCTTACTCTCAATTACTTCTTGCGGTTGGAGCGCTTCGCACGCACCGCGCCGACGCCGATCACGGCAGCCGCCGCGCCGAGCAGTACGACCGCACCGGCCACATCGTCCGCACCGGTCGGAGTCGCAAGCGGGTTGTTCTGCGAAGCAGTGCCCTGCGTACCCGGGTTCCACGTGCCTCCGGAAGGACCGGGATAGATGGGACGACTGGGCGCACTAGGCCACGCCGCAGTTGTTGCAAGAGGAATGGGCGCGTGCTGCGTTTCGGGCTGTGAGGAAATAAAAATTTCCGCTGCCGACAAATATTTCGAGCTTGGAGGACACAGATTCACTGAGGATTCA